>JAGOIJ010000146.1 GCA_017995695.1 Candidatus Omnitrophota bacterium
AAGAATCAACTTCGTGGAATGACCCGTCAACCAAATCCACAATCACATCCACTACCGGGAAACCAGCATATACGCCCTTTAGCATTGCCTCGCGCACCCCTTTTTCAACTGCCGGGATAAATGACCGCGGGATAGCCCCACCCTTGATACTATCAATGAATTCAAATCCGGCATTTGGTTCAGCAGGCTTAAGTTCCATTACCACATGGCCATATTGGCCGCGGCCGCCAGACTGTTTAATATATTTTCCTTCGCCTTGGGCAGCAGTAAGAATAGTTTCCCGATACGCGACCTTCGGCTGTCCCACGATTGCCTCTACCCCAAACTCCTCTTTTAGCCTATCGACAATAATCTCAAGATGCAACTCGCCCATCCCGGTTAAGATTGTCTCTTTCGTCTCATCGTCGGTTTTAACCATAAACGTCGGATCCTCTTCCACCAAGCGCGCCAATCCTTTACCAAGCTTATCTTGGTCTGAGCGACTCTTAGGTGCAATGCTTAAAGAAACGACCGGAATAGGAAATTGTATGGCCTCAAGCAAGATCGCATTGCCCACATCGCACAAAGTGTCACCAGTAACGGTATTCCCAAGGCCGATAATCGCAACAATATCACCGGGGAACGCCCGCTCGATATTTTCTCTTTGATTTGCGTGCATACGCACAATACGACCAACCCGCTCTTTTTTATTTTTTGTCGCATTCAAGATATATGACCCTGTTTCCAGAAAACCGGAGTACACGCGCGCATACACAAGTTTACCCATGTGCGGGTCTGATTGGATCTTAAACGCCAGCGCAGTAAAAGGCTCATTAATGCTTGGTTGACGCGTAATAACGTTTGCGGCGTCATCGGGATCGGTGCAGGAAACTGGCGGCAGATCCACCGGCGAAGGCAGAAATGCCACAACCGCATCGAGAAGCTTTTGCACGCCTTTATTTTTAAAAGCAGCGCCGCATAAAAGCGGGACGATGCTATTACTAATCGTAAGACGCCGGATTGTATTGCGTAACTCATCCGTAGTGATAGATGACTCTGATTCTAGAAACTTTTTTGTCAATACCTCATCATGCATCGCTACTTTCTCAAGCAGGCGATGGCGAAACTGCGCTGCTATATCCTGCAAGGCTGACGGAATATCTTCAAGCACATATTCCTTACCTTGCGATTCATCCTGATAAACGCACGCCTTCATCTCAAGCAGATCGATGACTCCTCGAAAATCTCCTTCGCTGCCCAAAGGAATTACTAACGGCACAACATCAGAAGTAAGCTTTTCTTCAATGTCCTTAAGCACAGCGAAGAAATCAGCTCCCACGCGATCCATCTTATTGATAAAGGCGATCTTCGGAACTTTATATTTATCTGACTGATGCCATACGGTTTCCGATTGCGGCTCAACGCCTCCGACGGCGCAAAATACCGCCACCGCACCATCTAAAACGCGCAGGCTGCGTTCAACCTCAACCGTAAAATCAACGTGGCCGGGCGTATCAATGAGATTAATACGATGCTCCTGCCAATAACATGTTGTCGCGGCAGCCGTAATCGTAATTCCCCGCTCCTGCTCTTGCTTCATCCAGTCCATCTGGGCCTTACCCTCATGCACCTCGCCTAGCTTGTGAGATTTTCCCGTATAAAATAAAATTCGTTCGCTTACCGTGGTCTTCCCCGCATCAATATGCGCCATGATGCCGATATTGCGCACGCGCTCAATATTAATCTCTGGTTTAACGTCAGTTAAAGGCTTTTTTTCAACCGGCGCGGCTTCGGGATGAGCTATTTCAGCCTGTGCTTCTGGCAGCGCTTCTTCAGCCTTATCTTTTTCAGGCGCTGGCAACGACGCGGTAGCATCTTCTGCAGGAAGCGATTCTTGCGATTGAGGCATGACAACAGGCGGCTCAGACAACAAAGAATCTTTTTCCGGCTCGCACTTTTCAACCGGCATTGCTATTTCAGGAGGTTTTTCAGCAGGCTCAAGAGATGGCTCACTTACCGCAGGATCACTGCGCAGCGAATTATGCAAACGCACGATTTCTTCATTCAATTTTAAGATTTTTGCTTCTTTTTCCTCAAGCTCTTTCTCTAATTCAGTAAACTCATCATTTAATTGGTTAAACTCAAGCTTTGGTACCCACTCGCTAATTTCTTCCTTCTTCTTTAGCGCCTCATACAACTCCTTATGCTTTTTGACCTCATCCTTGAATTTTGCGACTTGGTGTTTAAGGGCTTCGATGGTATCGGTCTTTTCTTTATCAAGCTCCTCGGCCTGCCGCAACGCATCGGAAATCACGCGCGCCTGCCTGGCCAAATCAACCCCCTTAGAGAATTCCTCCTGCAGCTCTTTTTCCTTAATCACAAATTGCTTGGAAAGCTCGGCAGCCTTATCTTGCGCTTTTTTCAGCGCTTCATCATTCTTACTTACCCAGGATTCTTTCCTAGCAAGCTCATCCTTTGCCTTACTTTCATTTTCCTGAGCAACGGCGAGGTCGTTCTTTTGTTTCTCAAGCTGAACACGCACAGCTTGCAATTCTGCTTCCAGTTTTTCATTCTCCTGCTGCAAACGAATAATCTTCTGCTCGCGGGAGAATTCAATCTGCTCGCGCTGGCTTTGCGTAGGGGCCTTGCGTGAGCGCTCGCGAGGAGTTGCCTCCTCCGAAGCAAACAAGCCGTACAACAAAAATCCGGCCCCTCCTAATATCGCTACTGCGATGAGTGCTATCATGTTAGCCTAAAGAATATTTTAAAAACAGTTTTGCAATATAGTGAATAATAAAACAGGGTTATTATAGCACAGATTATTTTAAACAAAACAGAATTTGCCAGAACTTCGGCGTGAAGAATACGGAGAGAAAATTAACGCTTCTTAACCTTGACTACCTTCATAAGCTCATCCATCCTACTAAGATCTTCCTGGACGAGCTTGACCAAATCTGTGAGGTGTTTACCTATGACCGCCATTTGAGCCCTGGTCGTAGGCTGCACGGCCACCGGAATTTCATTAAGGCCACGCAGCGTGATTTCACTTGTTCTTTTCATTTCGCTTAGCCAATTAACGAGGTATCCGACTGTTTCTTTATTGAGATCTTCCTTGCGCACTGCGTTAAAAATCCCCATCATGCCAAAGTAGGCGTCGATCTGAGATGTAACAATGATGCACGTATCAAATAACGATAAAAGCACCGCTTGATCTTGCGCTTTCGGCAACATGGCGTTGATGGTCTTAGACTGCGCAAAAAGCTTGTTACGCAAGTCAAAAATTCTGAAATCAGCAGCAGAAGCCCTTGATTCGAGAAGAAGCATACAGAAACATACGGCGATGACTACGAAAATATTTTTTTTCATGTATCCTCCTAGCTATCCCTTGTCCTTAAGAACTGATATCATCCTGCATAGCAATGGCTTCTGCCCGGTTGATCAATCCATCGCCATCTGTATCATAAGCCTCTTCAAGAACGCTGTCAACGATTGCCTTGCCTTCGGACATGACTACGCCGTGACGGTAGCGCAAAAAGGCCGCAGCCTCCTGTTCGTTAAGCCAGCCGTCAGCGTCGGCATCAAATGATTTCTCAAGGGCAGTATTCACCTTGGTGCGGGAATTTTTCCAATAGCGGCGCTGCTCAAACGAATCAATAACACCATCTCGATTATAGTCGAGCTTAGCATTTTCCAATGACTTCCACGCTGCATATTCCTGCGCATCAACCCGTCCGTCGGCGTTGGCATCAGCATGCCGCTCCCACCAGTTCGTTACCCTCGACCGTTGTTGTTGCTTAATGGTTCTATCTATCTTAATTTCTTTCTTATCAATTAAGCCATCCTTATTGCGATCAACGACTTTGGCAAGAAACTGATTCCTTGCCTGCGCATGAGTTAAACATATTCCAGCTAAAGATACGCTAGCCACAAACACCAGCAGCGACCTTTTTTGCCCAGCCATAAAACCTCCTCGCGCTATTAGCGAATTGCGATCTTGGAAATAGTCAAACTGCTTTGCGCAATACTTGACTCCCGTGATTTCGGGCCCACCTGGTACTTCTCTATCGTAAAAAGAGACTTTGAATTTTCGACATTATACATAAAATCCATAATCTGCTCCATCTGGCCTTCGCAATTTAAGGTGATAAAATAACGCCGCGTGCCATCTTTTTCTTCTTTAACTCCCTGCGGCTTCATATCAACGACATACAAGGAGCTGCGATTAGCCAACTCTTCAATCTCTTTTAAGAAAACCGTTAAGACCTCTTCTTT
>JAGOIJ010000147.1 GCA_017995695.1 Candidatus Omnitrophota bacterium
ACCTTTCGATGCGAAAGATCCGGATCAACCTCAAGGTGTCTGCGCAAATCTCCATCGGTAAAAATACCGATTAACGCACCTTGGCGTTAATAACTGCCGCGCTACCTGCACGGCAACGCGTAATCGTAACTAAAACTTCGGAAATTTTCTTGTTAGCTCCTACCACAGGGTTAGCAGAGCCTTTGCGCATGATATCCTCAACTTTGACGAGAAGCTTTCTTCCCAATAGCCCGCCAGGATGATAAAATGCAAAATCTTTTTCTTTAAAACCTTTTAGTTCCAAAAGACACACAGCCAAAGCATCAGCCATAGCCAAGGCTGCGGTGGTTGAAGCTGTAGGAGCCAATCCCAGAGGGCATGCTTCTTTTTTGACGGAAATATCCAACACGACATCACTATATTTTGCCAGCGTTGATTCCTTGTTTCCGGTCAAGGCAATAATCTTTGAACCGATTTTTTTTAATAACGGCAGCAGTTGCCGTATTTCATCGCCTTGCCCGCTATTCGAAAGAACAATCACCACATCATCAGCAGTAACCTTGCCTAAATCGCCATGTATTGCTTCAGCGCAATGCAAAAATAAACTAGGGGTCCCGGTTGAGGCAAGAGTGGCAGAAAATTTCTGAGCAATAATGCCGGTCTTACCCATGCCGCTCACAATCACCCGACCTTTTGATTTCATAATAATATCGAGCGCCTGCTGAAAATTCTTTCCGATGCGCGGCAACAAAGCTTGTATCGCTTGCGCCTCTATCTGCAGCACTTCTTTTGCCCGCTTAAACATAGAATTTTTCATACCCTGTTATTCCTTATCCATTACATTAAGCAATGCTACATTACCAGCTTCGACATAGACATGCCCCCAAGCAACCGTAGTAAACTTCTGCGCCAACATTTCCTCTCCGTCCTTATTATAAGCTACGTAAGCGCCCGGGACCAATTGTATCGTATAGATACCATCATCGTTTGATTCTACCTCAAAATTCTTACTCTTTTCGATCTTCGCATTAAAATCATTTTCTTTTTGATAGCGTTCTTCTAAATGTCTTTCCTGCTCTTTAAGGGCTTCCTCATATTGCTGTATGAAATCAACAGGAGCCTTTCTTTGTTTAAGAGTTTCGATTCGTTTTCTTAGTTTATCGATTGATTGCTTTTGAACTTCAATTGCAATCTTCGCCATCTGTTGAGCTGTTTCTAATCCCCTAACTTCTCCAGGCCATTGGACTCTTTCTAACTTAATCTTTGCTTTTTTACCAACATAACCGTGCTTAAAAGAATCTGCTTTGCTAATCTTTTGGCATATGACACCGGTTACCATACCAACATCATTGCTTTTTGCTAACGGCTTAAATTCAAACTTTCCTAAATCAACAAACGGTTTATTCTCAATTGTAACCATTCTCACCACACGAGCACATCCTGAGAAAAACATCAAAGCGGCAACATTTTTTTTGATATCACTTTTGACAATATGCTCGAGCCTGTGTTCAAATTTAACATTAGGATTTATACGTATGGAGTCATCTCCGTTAAAAGTATCACCAAAAAAACCACAGTAAAAATCTATCCCGACAGATTGATCAATGCTTTCGTGCGGAACAATCGCCTCTCCCCGGACATAAATCTTGTTGCCTTTATACGCTTTATCTCTAAAATCCCCGATGACATCCTCCAGCTTTACTCCTGAGATCTTAATGGAAATGTCGCTCTCGTCACCACAGCACGTTATAAGACTAATCTTTGCATAGGCTTCGTTTTTATGGAACTCACCGTCTATCTTTGTATTAATATCATCTACGTTAGCTGAAAGTTCACAACTGCACAACGACTCAAAGTCGCTTACTTTTTCTTTATCAGCAATCCATCCCTGGCTAAGAAACGCTTCCTTAAAAGTATCATATAAATGTCTTAGTTGATATTTACCCAGGCATTCAAATCTGTATGAAGTGACGCTGTTATTTTGTTCCTCAGAGATAAATTCAAGTGGTAAGCGTTCCACAGATAAAGAACTACTCTCTTGCGCAATTACACGTTGACTACCGCTCACCAAGAAGAATATGGAATACAACACTAACACAGATTTGAACCCTAAGCTTTTAAACATACTATGGTATAACCTCGGCTATTTTTCTTACCTGCTTAAGCAATGATGCTAACTCCTTAAGATCAATCATATTGCCTGCGTCACACAAAGCCTTATCTGGTTCAGGATGAACCTCGAGAAATAATCCATCGCAACCAAAGGCAATGGCCGCGCGCGAAAGCCCTGAAACAAATTCGCGTTGGCCGCCTGAACAAGTGCCTTTGCCGCCCGGAAGCTGAATGCTATGCGTGGCATCATACAACACCGGATACCCAAAATCGCGCATAATGCTTAAACTGCGAAAATCAGAAACCAAATTATTATAACCAAAACTGACCCCGCGCTCGGTGACAATGATATTGCGGTTACCCGTAGATTCCACTTTCTTAATCAGCGGTAGCACATCCCACGGCGCCAAAAATTGCCCTTTTTTTATATTAACCACCTTGCCGGTTCTGCCTGCCTCAACCAAAAGATCAGTCTGACGGCATAAAAAAGCAGGGATCTGAATAATATCCAAAACCTTTGCCGCTTCCCTGATATCGCGTTGGCAGTGCACATCGCTTAAAATCGCAACGCCAAGTTTAGTCTTTACCTTGTGCAAAATTTCAAGGCCTTTTTTCAGTCCTGGGCCGCGATATGAATCAATCGAAAGGCGATTCGCCTTGTCAAAGCTTGATTTAAACACGTATGGAATCTTAAGTTTTTCTGCTATATCTTTGATTCTTTTGCCTGTCTCAAGACACAGCTTTTCCGACTCAATGACGCACGGCCCGGCAACAAGCGTTATAGTATTGCGTTTTCCGATGCTAATATCGCCAATAATAATCTCTCTCATATGATTTTATCCTGCAAATCTCGCATAAACGCGCGAGCCTTTTCTAAATCCTGGGGCGTGTCAACGCCAATCGTATCATAGTTGGTCTCAAACACCTTTATGCGAAATCCTGCCTCCAGGATACGCAGCTGCTCCAACTTTTCAGTTTTTTCTAGGCTTGACTCCGGCAGATTCTTAAAAGTAAAAAGAAAATCTTTTGTGTAGCCGTACAAACCGATATGCTTGTAATATACCGGATGCTCGATATCCGCGTTGATCGCCCGATAGGGAATTCCCGCGCGGGAAAAATACAAAGCAAAATTATTTTTATCCACTACCACCTTAACTACGTGAGGATCATCAACCCACGCCGGATCTTCAATCTTTTTCATAATCGTCGCGACAGGAAACGACGCATCCTTAAGCAACGCCTGAGCGATACTATCAATCATAGATGGATGCATAAACGGCTCATCGCCCTGGATATTGACCACTACCTTGACATCGAGCGGATTAATTACCTCGCAAATCCTATCAGTGCCGGAAGCGTGCGCTTTCGCTGTGGCAATAACCTTTGCCCCAAATTCTTTTGCAACACGCTCCACCCGTTCGTCATCGCAAGCGATAAACACATCATCGAGCGACAAGGCCTTTTTGGCGCGCTCCCACACATGCTGAATCATGGGTTTGCCCATAATGTCCGCTAATACCTTGCCTTCAAAACGCGTTGAAGAATAACGTGCGGGGATTATCCCGATTGCATCCATAGTCTTAACAAGTCGATCGGATCTTTGTTAATAATTCTTTGCGGGTCGTGACTGCGGTTCCGAGTTTACCCACCACGATACCTGCGGCGAAATTGGCCAAATGCGCAGCCTCAAGCTTCGTTGCGCCGCTTGCCAGCGCTAATGTAAATGTCGCGATTACCGTATCCCCTGCACCTGACACATCAAAAACTTCCTGCGCAACGGTGGGGATATGCGCAGCGCGACCACCGGTTTCAAATAAACGCATGCCATGCTCACCCAGCGTCACCAGTATCGATTCCAGATTTAGATATTCTTTAATATGCTCGGCAGCATACGCAATGTCTTTATCGGTAAATAACTGGTCTGTATTAATCTTAAATCTATTGCTGGTATCTTTAATCTTTAAATTGCGGATCGCGTTCTCTAATTCCCTACGGTTAGGAGTAATGCACGTCACCCCTTGATAATATTGAAAATGCTCTTCCTTAGGATCAACATTAATAATCTTTTTG
>JAGOIJ010000010.1 GCA_017995695.1 Candidatus Omnitrophota bacterium
GGGGTCGTGGTGTAGCCTGGTCTAACACGTCGCCCTGTCACGGCGAAGATCGCGAGTTCAAATCTCGTCGGCCCCGTTTTTCTGCTGGAATAATCCAGCAGAAAAGCGGCACCAAAATAATGTATTTTGGTGCTTGCTTTGCATTCCTTCACGAAGCTAAATTTACTCCAATCGGTTCTTAGCGTTTCCCCTTTCTAGCTTATTTTTAAGAATCTTAAACCTCAAAAAATCGTTGATGTAAAATAGGTTTGGAACTATAATAAATAGAATCTTTAACGAGAATTCTCATTGAGTCAGCGCTGCGCGTAGCTTAAAAAAGGACGTAGTATATGAAGAGGCTTCTGATTTCGGTATTACCTATACTGATTATTGTGTCTCTGGGATTTACGATCCTCGGTATTTTTCATGTGCGTTTTGCCGAAGAAAACTCGATAGACGAATTGAGCAGAAAGGCGCGCAGCGTCGCCGAGAGTTTAGGGTTTTATGCGAAGCAGATTTTTACCTCTGGCGATTTGCATGCCGCCCAGCGCATGGTTGAAAGTTTTCAAATCCGCGAACGCATGCAAGGTTGCGCTTTGTATGATGAGCGGGGAACGCCTCTTGCTATTACGAAACGAATTACAGGATGGCAGCATAAAGAAAAACCTTATTTAAGAGAAGTTCTTGTTTCCCAGCAGCCCCGGGGGGGTATCGAAAAGCTTGGCGGGCTTTCAATGTATACCTATGTCCTGCCCATCGTGGATGATGGCGGTACCGTGTTAGGCATGGTTGAGGTTATTTACGATACTTCCTACGTGTATGCGGCCCTTGCGAAGGAATGGCGCACGATAAGCCTCACGCTCGTCATTTTAATATTCTTGATTGGATTTGTTGCTGTTGTGATTGAGCGCCAGATGTTTATTATGCCGGTGCGCCGCTTGACGCAGTGGTTTACCAATTTTCAAAAGGGCGAGACTGATACGTTAAAACCGTTCCAGGAAAAGGGAGAATTCGGTAAATTAATCAGCGAGGTTGAGCAGGTTGCTTTGGGGTTGCGGGTGGCCCGCAGGGTTGTTACTGACGAGGCGCAGGTGCGCCTGAAACAAGAGGAGGTATGGACAGAGGCAAAGTTACGCGACCTCATCCACGCTAAGCTTGGCGAGAATGCCTTGTTTGTGGTTTCTAATAGGGAGCCATATCTTCACGTTCTTGATGAACATACCGGCGCGCCGGTGTGTGTGCGCCCTGCTTCGGGCGTAGTTACGGCAATCGACCCAATCTTACGCGCCTGCGGCGGCACATGGGTTGCGCACGGGAGCGCAGAGGCGGACAAGCAATTTGTTAATTCTAAGAATAAATTGGGTGTTCCCCCTGAAGATATTCGCTATATTTTAAAGAGGGTGTGGTTGAGTAAAGAAGAGGAAGTCGGCTATTATTATGGCTTTGCGAACGAAGGCTTATGGCCGCTGTGCCACGTAACGCATACCAGGCCGATCTTCAGAGAATCTGATTGGCAAATGTATAAAGCGGTTAATGAGAAGTTTGCTGAAAGCGTGCTAGAGGAGTTACCGAGCCGCAATCCTTTTATTTTTGTTCAGGATTATCATTTTACGCTGCTGCCCCAGATCATTAAGAATAAAAGGCCTGATGCCACCATCGCATTATTCTGGCATATCCCTTGGCCGAACCCAGAGGTTTTCGCAATATGCCCTTACCAGCGCGAAATTCTCGATGGCATGCTTGCCTGCGATATTATTGGGTTTCAGGTGCAAAATCACTGCAACAATTTTCTTGATACTACTAACCGCTTGATTGAATGCCGGGTAGATACGGAAAAATTTAGCGTTGTCAGGGAGAATAAGGAGACCTTTATTAGGCCATTTCCTATCAGTGTTAATGGTTTTTCTGAACATGACGTCCAAGATAAAAATATAAGTAAAGCAGAAAAGATCCGCCAGGAATTTCAATTGCACGATAAAATTATTGCTGTCGGGGTTGATCGCATTGATTACACCAAAGGTTTAATCGAGCGCATTCTTGCCGTTGACAGGTTCTTGGAGAAATACCCAGAACAGAAGGGCAAGTTTGTGCTTGTTCAGCTTGCCGCTCCCAGTCGAACCCATATTAAACGCTATCATGAGCTGATGAGCGAGATTGATGATCTGGTCGAGAAAAAGAATTGGAAATACCAGGAGGGCGGTTGGAAACCGATCGTATATCTTAAACGGCATTTCTCTCCCGAGGAGATCAGTCCGTATTATTCTTTAGCTGACATCTGTATCGTTAGCTCTTTGCACGATGGCATGAATTTGGTCGCCAAAGAGTATGTCGCCTCAAGAAAGAACGCTGATGGGGCCTTGATCTTGAGCCGTTTCACTGGCGCCGCCCGAGAATTAACTGATGCCGTGCAAATTAATCCTTATGCGATCGAAGAATTCGCCGACGCGATTAAATTCACGATTGATCTTACGCCTGAAGAAAAGCGCAAGCGCATGGAAAACATGCGTAAGATTGTCAGCGAGAATAATGTATACCGCTGGGCCGGTAATATTATTACTGAATTAACCGCGCTAAAGAAAGAATCGTAGTTTTTGCCAGGAGATTTTTGTTGAAACCTTTGTTGCGTCATTGGAA
Source organism: Candidatus Omnitrophota bacterium (assembly GCA_017995695.1). Taxonomy (GTDB): domain Bacteria; phylum Omnitrophota; class Gorgyraeia; order Gygaellales; family Profunditerraquicolaceae; genus JAGOIJ01. Next base: position 2,614 of record JAGOIJ010000010.1, read on the forward strand.
AAAAATCAAGCAACAGTTAGAGTGTAGGCCTTTATTTCTGTTCTTGGATTATGATGGAACGCTTGCGCCGATTGCTGCAACTCCAGGCCAGGCGCAGATGGCGAAGGAGACCCGGGCATTACTTGCAACGCTTTCCAAGGCTGCCAATATTAAAATTGCTATTATGAGCGGAAGGTCCCTTAAAGATGTTCAAGAAAAGGTCGGTCTTAAAAATATTATTTATTCGGGAAACCATGGGCTAGAAATTGAAGGCCCGCAAATTGCCTTTGCGTCGTTAGTCGCTCCTGCTTTTAAGAAGATTCTCCTAAGGATTTACCGCGCGCTCAAGAAAAAGACTGCTACGGTAAAAGGCGTGCTCATTGAAGATAAGGGTTTTTCTTTAAGCGTGCATTATCGGTTGGTAGACAAAGCAAAGATACCTATGGTAAAAAAGTTATTCCATGATGAGATTAGCACCTATTTAATCGCCAACCAGGTAGCGGTTAAAACCGGCAAGATGGTGTTAGAGATAAGGCCCCCCCTGGCATGGCATAAGGGCAAAGCAGTGCTGTGGCTTCTGACAAGACAAAGGTTTGCTTTATGCGATGACGCTGTCATGCCGATCTATGTGGGGGATGATGTTTCGGATGAGGATGCGTTTAAGGCGCTGCATGAACAAGGCCTGACGGTCTTTGTGGGCAGGCAGAAGGCATCATCAGCGCAATATTTTCTTCATGATACCCGTGAGGTTACGGAATTCCTGAAAAGAATTAACGCCCTGCGTAAGGAGTAATGAGCAATGCCTGAATTGGTACGAACGCAAGAACCGTTTCGATTCTGCACAAGGTTGCATTTAACCGAGTTGACCGGGTTGCGCGCGACAACGCTTTCGCAACTGCTGGAATTGATCAAGACCGTTCCTGGGTCGTGCGTGTATCATCACACCCATCGCTTTCTGCAGCAGCATCAATATCTATCTCCTGAGCCACCGAATGATTTTGCGTATTGGGTTACTGAGGTTTTAAGAGAAGATGAGCTGGGCGAGCAGCTGGCAAGTATTGATACTGTCCAGTATACAACGATTCGCGCTCTGCGCGAAAAGATTATTGAAACGATAGACACGTATCTTAAAGAAAGGCCGATGGCTAAATTACGATTTGCCCGGCAGGAAGAGGAATTTTATTTTATTAAATCAGTTAGTTTTGTCATGCCGACAAACTATGTGGCTACCGATTTAAGAACCTTTGTCGATATTCTTAAAAAGATTACCATCGATTCAATCTATTTTCATATCTTTGAGGCGCGTTTGCGATTAGAGAAAGGGGATAACGATTTCTCGAACTGGATCGGGACATCCTTGGGGGATCAAGCGTTGGCCCAGCAGATATCGCGCCTTGATCCGTATACCAGCACGCTTGATGATTTGAGAAATAAGCTTATTTCGATTATTGAAAGGCGGTTGCAAGGGTAATATGGCAAACATACAAGAGTATATCCCGATTGTTGGTCAGTCTGTCATTGATGATCTGCGCTTGCTTGCTGAGCATCTGCGCGGCATATCCGTGCAGCATATAAATTCGACCTCGGTTGGCGGTGGGGTCGCTGAGATCTTAAACCGCATGGTGCCGTTGTTGACCGAGCTGGGGGTGGATACCCGTTGGGATGTGATCAAAGGCGGCGAGCAGTTTTTTGAGGTAACCAAGAAATTTCATAATGCGCTGCATGGAAAAAACGAGACCATCACGCAGCGCGATTTCGATATCTTTATGGAAACAAGCCGTCTTAATATCAACGAAGTAGCTACCGGCGGTGATATCGTGTATGTGCATGATCCGCAGCCCATTGCTTTAATAAAAAAGAAGAAGGATAATAAGTGGATCTGGCGCTGCCATGTGGATGTTTCAAGCCCTCATCAAAAAGTGTGGAATTTCTTGATGGATTTTATTGTGCAATATCATTCCGCGGTTTTCTCTGCTCCCAGTTTTTCCCCGCGCTTACCCATTCGGCAATTTTTGATCCCGCCCTCCATTGATCCGTTAAGCGACAAGAACAGGTCTCTACCTCGGGAAACGGTCGAGGCGGTGTTAAGAAAGTATGAGATCCCGCTTGATAAGCCAATCGTGACCCAGATTTCGCGCTTTGACCGCTTGAAAGACCCTGTCGGCGTTATCGAGGCATATCAGCGCGTGAAGCGATACATTGATTGCCGTCTGATCTTAGCCGGCGGCACGGCCGCGGATGACCCTGAGGGAATTCAGGTGCTCGAAGAGGTGAAAGAGAAAGCGCAGCACGATAAGGATATTCATATTCTATTACTGGCGCAGAATGATATTGAAGTTAATGCTCTGCAACAGGCCTCAACAGTCATTGTGCAAAAATCTCTTAAGGAAGGTTTTGGTTTAACGGTGTCTGAGGCGTTATGGAAGGCAAAGCCGGTGGTCGCTTCCCATGTCGGCGGCATTCCCTTGCAGATCAAACATAAATACTCCGGCCTTCTGTGTCATTCTATTGATGGGGCAGCGTTCGCCCTTAAGCAGTTATTAAGCAGCCCGCGCTATGCCCAGAAGTTAGGGGAGAATGGGCGGGAGCATGTGCGTAATAATTTCTTGCTCACCAGGCATTTAAGAGATTACATGCTTTTGTTTCTTTCCTTGTTCCATAATGAGGATATCGTGCATCTGTAGGGAATCGCAGTAACATTCTATGCAGCAGAGAGCCGCGTTTGTTGCCATCATCGTACTGTGCCTTCCTGGTAGTTGTTTCGGGTATATATGTGCGCAAACACAAGACTATAGTTTTGCGATGGATATGTATTGGCGGCAGGATGTGGTACATTTTAATAACGTTGTTGATTTGGATAGCTCCTTAAGCAACGACGAAGTAACGTACATTGGTCTTGATTATAGCTTGGCGTTTACCTTTGAACAGGCGCAGGAAGCGCTCAAGGCGCGCTTAGTGTTAGAGCGTAACGGCCCCACGGATTATGACGCCCCCATAGGCGCTGACGGCCGGGTGATCACCTCGGGAGGTCAGATTAAAGAATACCGAGGCCAAGCATTGCTTCCTCAAGTAGAAGAGCTGTGGATACAGTTACCTTTTGCGTCGCGCGCGCGATTGCAGGCCGGTTTGTATGCTTTTGAAGTAGGCAATGGTTTGAGCTTAAACGGAGCGTATGAGAATATCGGGGCAACGCTTTCTTACGCATGGCGCGATCTATCGCTTAGGGCGTATTATTGTCGTCCTGATCTGGTTTCTAAGAGTTTACTTGGCCCGCGCATTGACCAGGATCAAGAGCAGGGTATTGATTATGAGTCGCACGCCGCTCATTTTTTTGCTTCAGATGTTACCATCTCGCTTGAAGAAAATATTATTAATCCGTATGTTGGGCTCTTAGTAGATTATACTGCTCCTGGAAAACGCATCAATCTTTTTAGCGCTCCCATCAAAAAAGATTTTTTGGGCACGGCTGGCTGCGCGTTTACACTGAAAGAAGATAATCTAACCTGGGCAATCGAAGCAGCCCGGAATTTTGGTAAAGGCGTAAGCGCTGCTGCGGATATGAAGGATGTGATTCACGAAGGCTTTATGATCTATAGCGATATTGATTACAGGATAGATGGTGTAGTGCCCTCCTTTGCAGTGTTGGTGTGTTCAGGCAATGAAGTATCGACCGAAGCAGCGCTTAATGAGGATGATCTTTTGTCCAGTAAAAATAATAAGGCGTTTAGCGCATATTCGCCGTTTAATCTGAACCTTTCAGATTCAATCAGCGCATCGCATGTTGATATCCGGCCGGTTGTCGCCACGGGTGCAGGGTATGGCTTAAACTATGGGTTGCCTCGGCCCGGCACGTTTGCCACATCAGATTTTGACAATATCATCATTGTTTCCTTGGGTTCAGATGTGGCATTGGGTAAGAAGCTGTGCATCGGCCTTTTTGGATATTATCTACAAAGTTTCAAAAGGGGCGTCGGCATGTTTGAGGGCCAGCCGCAGGAGCTGTCGCGGGAGCTGGGCATAGAAGCAGATGTGTTCGTTGATTATAAAGTGAACGAACATATTCTTATCAGTTTGCTCGGGGGGTATTTCGTTCCCGGGAACTATTATCGTCAGCATCGTGATGATAGCGATGGGAGTTTGCTTTCCCCTTTTGTGCGCGGCGACGGGCATGTTGATAATGCCTATCAGATCGAGGTAGCAATGGAGATGACGTTTTGATTCGTTGACTTGTTTTCTCATGCACGAGAAAACAAGTAGATAAGAAAATTGATATGGGAAGTTTACCGGAGGTCAGATTATGATTACGATTGAGGATTTCAAGAAATTAGAGTTAAGGATTGCGCTAATCAAGGAAGTTAATGATCATCCTAACGCTGATCGGCTCTATGTCATTACGCTCGATGTCGGCGATAAGACCAAACAAGTCGTCGCTGGCATTAAGGGCTCGTACGCAAAGGAAGATCTTATTGGCAAACAGGTCGTATTGGTCGATAATCTTGAGCCGGCGCTGTTGCGCGGCGTAGAAAGCCAGGGTATGCTCTTAGCTGCTTCCGATGAATCAGGGATTGCCATTGTTTCGCCGTTAAGGACAATGAAATTGGGGAGCGTTGTTAAATAGTTTTTTTGCTTCTTGTCTGTATTGTTTTGATAAATCGATATTGAGTAATTCCGCTAATGTTAACCAATTGTAGGGATTTAGTATGGCCCAAGTGAGAAGTTTGAGGTAACTAATCATGAGCGAAAAAGCGGTATTTGCATTTCGCAAGCCAACAGCAAAAGAGATTCCAGAAATATGCAATGAAAATACCGTTATTATAGCAGTCAATGCGGATGCTGTTTTTGGCCTGCAGGATTTGAACATTCATCATTTGACACTCAAAACATATTTTGACAAGAATGAGTATGAGAATTTCTACGATCGCCTCATCAATTTAGCGCATAGCATAGGGGAAACTGTTGTAGGCCAAGCTGCCACCCTACGAACATGTCTTAATTGCCAGGGATTTGATTTATGGTCGCTGTGGGAGTATCATCTAGCATTTGAGTTGTTTCCCCCCTTTGTATTGTATGAGCTATCCAGAAAGATTATTCGCGAGGAGGACATCAAAAATATTATCCTACTGGGCAACGATGATCCGCTAGAGGCAATGATCATTTCCGCGGCAAAATCAGAGCGGATTTCCAGTAGCATCAGTCCTGCGTTCTATTGGATGAGGTTTAAGAAATTTGCCGAAAGTACATTTAATTTTTTTGCCGAGACAAAATATCCTTGCATAAGCCTGTTTAAAAAGTTTTCTTGTGGGATGATGAACAAAAATAATACAGCAAATGGGATTATAAGATTATACGCATGGTTTTCAAATAGAATACCATCGTTGATTCGGACAAAAGAAGCAGATTCTTTTTTAAATAATAAAAAAAAGGTTCTTTTATTTTCTTGTTTTTTCTTTAACGATATTACTCAGCATCTCCGCAGTTTATTGGAATCTTCTGATAGCAATGATTTCTTATTTACCATAGTAAGGGCAGATATGGTTTCTAGAAGCTGCGCGAAAGCGTCTCGGATACGTAACGTCGCTTACAAGATATTTAGCGATTATTCGGATAAAGGAATCGAAGCCAGGATTGCTGCTTTAGCCGATGATATGTATGAAAGAGTAGGAAAGATCAACCTGAACAATATTAAAGATGAACAAGGGTTTCCCGTAAAGGAACGCGTGCACCATTTTTTCAGTACGTATTTCTCTAAAAGAAATTTGCGAAAGATTATCAGTTTTCGGCTTCTTGCCGAAGCCGTTATTCGTGATGAAAAGCCTGATTTAGTTATTATGCAAGAAGGAAGGACTGCCTATGGCCAGTTGTTGTCGTCGGCCGTGCTAGATAAAGGAATTGCCCATCTGGTTGTTCAGCCACAACCGTCTTTGTTCGATTATGACATATTTTGGAATATGTTTTTTCGAAAAAAAGAAATTTCGGGATATATAGCAGTTCCCAGTAGGTTAGTTGAGCAACAAATCAGCAAGAGCGCTGATGTTACGCATAATACAATCGTTAACGTAGGCAACCCGATGTTTATCCAGCTAGTAACTGGGGCATTCCCTAAAGTAACTAAAGAGGAAATTTACGCTCGTTTGCATATTGATTCAAAGAAAGAAATCTTGGTTTTTGCCAGTCAACGTTCCCTGGGCGGCGATAAAGTGCACCGGTTGTTAATTAATGCGATGAAAGAGCTTCCGAATAATCATCTCGTAATAAAACTTCATCCTGTTGAGTCGCCATTGCGCAGCAGCTTTTCTGCAAGACGTGCCGAGTTGAAAAATGTTACTGTTGCGCAGGATATTGATTTGTGGAGTTTGCTTGATGCCTCCAGGCTTCTGATTACCGTTTCTTCATTTGTCGCTCTTGAAGCCATGGTTCTGAAAAAGCCAGTCGTGATTGTAGGCTTAAACCCGTATTATTCCGAATTGAGATATATTGAACCGAATCCAAGCCCATATGTTGATGCGGGGGCGGCTGTAAAGGTGTATGATAAGAAGGATTTAGTGCCTGCGATTAAATCAATTTTAAACGATAGCAACAAACTAGATAAGCTTTATGAGAATATGAAGAATTTAGTTGCCGATGTTTTTGGGCAAACTGATGGAATGTCAAATCAGCGAATAATTGATTTGATAAATAGCTTGCTTTCTGGCAAAACAGTTGAAGTTAATAACCGTCAAACAGATTATGAGTATAGCTGGGGAAAGTAAAATTAGCCCTAGGATCAATTCTTGATACGGCTGACAGAAAAAATAAAAATAGTCATTCGCGGGTTTTTTATTCGACTCAATGGTTTTCTTTTTTTTGAAAGAGCCGGAAGGTTCTACTATGTTTTCGGCAGCAAGACTTTTGTCTGGGTAGTAAATCGTTTATTCCCGGAAGTAAGCTCATTATATCTAAGGAACAGTTTAGCAGCCAACGATTGGATCCCATGGGAGAGCGACATAGATTTCACAGTGGTTATTAATGATGTTGGGTTAACTCGAGAGTTATCGTTTTTGCGTAAGTTTTGGAAGATATATAAAATTTTAAGAGTGCCGTTTCCTTTTATAAAACACGTCGATATTCTATCGTGGAATGAAATTACCGATCGAGTGGTGTATTCTGAGCCCCAGTTGGGTTACTTAACGAGAAGACTTAGGTTACTCTATGGGCAAGAAGCGAGAAGCGGGGCAAAACACATTACCCCAAGCATATTTTCTTTCCGGGAGCGAGCGTGGGAACAATTTATTGGCTGGTTATATGAAGACTCGCGACAAGAACAAAGGTATTCCAGAAAATACTATAGATTTTTCAACGATTTCCTATCTTTTTTTAAAAAAACAGATACGTATCAGGAAAAGCTAAAAACTATTTTATCAAAAACAAGAAAAAAAATGACTTCACCTGAGGAGGCGCAACAATTTACTTCAGCAGCCTATTTTTATTCGCTTAAAATTCTGGATAGCCTTTATATTGAGAAGCAGCACGATAGTAGCTTCTTCAATACTGTGTATGTTGCTTCAGATTATCCAGATGATTTTTTGTATAAATCTTCTCATTTTATTGGATCTCTGTCAGATTTTCATGAAAAAATTAAAGAGGTTTTTGTGGACCTTGGATCAATTAGGGATTGCCGTAAAAGGGTGTGGATTATTCTTGACGATTCGATATTGGAAAATGATTTTGTTAGATTACTTCAAGTGGTAAAGCTAAAGAGACAGTCAATTTTTAATAGTGCGGTTCAGATCCATATTTTTTCGGAACGCGCTCTAAAGCTATTTTTTCTTACTCAAAAAGGATGGATCCTTGAATATTTTCATCTTTCGCGTCATGCCATGAGCATTTTGGGTAATGGTGTCGTTAGTAAGCTTCAGCCGCCTTCCGACCACTGCATCATGAGCATGGTTCAATGCTACGTTATCATTTTTAAAAAATGGCTCAGGCACGTGCTTTATAAAAATGAAAAAAAAGATTTTAAATTTTGTGCATTAAACATGTTATGCTGGAAAGTGCTTCTTGAGAAAAATGTAATCTCTTCTACCCCGCACGAGTTACTGGCAATTTATTCTAAGCTGTATCACCAGCCCAGGGATTTTTTTATTGATTTGATTAACGATTCCAATGTGCCGGCAGAACAGGCGTATTTTTTCTTACGCAATTCTCTGGAAGGATTATCGTCGCTAGTTAATGCACGGGATCCTAAAAACATGCATGGATGGCATAAAAAATATTCTTTTTGTACGCCTTAGTTCTTTAGGGGATATCATTCTTACGACCCCCGTAGTTAATGCGGTCCACGAACGATTCCCGCATGCTTCTTTGTTTTATTTAACTAAGGCACAGTACAAAGATTTGATTGTCACTCACCCTTTTATTAAAAAGGTGATCTGCATAGATTCGTGTAAGGGTTTATCAGGCATACGCGATATCGTTTCAGCCATAAATAAAATTCGCGCTATGCATATTGATCTAGTGATAGATCTGCATTTCCCAGGATGGAGTTTGGGGTACGTAACGCTCTGGTATTTTTTAATTACCTCGTTAATAAAGGCTAGAACACGAATTTCATTTAAAAGGCCATCCTTTGAGCAAACAATAAGAATTCCAGCAGATGAAAGAAAACATACCATTGATTTTTATGTTGAGACGCTTAAGCAACACTCGATCGCATTAGATGATAAGCAGCCTCAGATTTTCATTGATAAACAAGATGAGGATTGGTCATCTGCGCAGCTTGCATCAAAGCATATGCCTAGGGATGGATTTTTGATCGGGATATGCCCCGGAGCAAGTCATCTTACCAAGCAATGGGGTAAGGAAAGATTCCGGCTGGTATGCCGAGAGCTCTCCTTGAATTCTAATAACTATTTTTTATTTTTCGAACAAGAAAAAGGATGGGATTTAGTAAGGTATATATCCAGAGACTTAGATCAGGATAAAATCATATACGCTCTTGAATTCTCATTAAGCAAAGTTATTGCCTTAATGCGCCGGTGCAATTTAGTACTCGCTAATGATTCGGGACTCATGCATGTAGCTTCTGCGTTAGGGATACCAACGATTGGTCTCTATGGTCCTACGCATCCAAACTTAGGGTTTTCGCCTCTGGGTAAAGATAGTCAGGTTTTGTGTGCAGATGTTCCTTGTAGTCCCTGTAGCCGTTGGGGGGAAAAAAAATGCGCAATTAATCGTGCCATCTGTTTCGACGCCATAAAAATTGAAGATGTAGTAAAAGCTTGTCGAAACAAGGGGGGAGTTTTAGTAAGCTCCGCATAAAGAGAGGAAGAACAAAAATGAGGAACATAATTAAGAAAGGTTTTGAAACAATAGGCAGGCTTTTAACTGAGGATATCAAGAATAGATTAAACCAGGTTAAAACAGAAATAAATTTTACAAGGACTATTTTAATTGAAGACTATTTGAAGAATAATTTATTTAATAATCCCAAATATGCTAACGATAAAAAATTATCTAAATACGAATTTCAGGTATATTCACAACACGGGGAAGATGGAATTATCCAAGAAATATTTCGAAGAATAGGAACCACCAATCAGTTCTTTGTTGAATTCGGAGTCGAAAAAGGATTGGAATGCAACAGTCTTTTTCTTATCGCGAAAGGCTGGTCTGGGTGTTGGCTCGATAGTGGGAAGGGATACGTAAAAGAAATGCACAAGAAATTTAAATTCTTGATTAGCGAAAAAAGGCTTGCAATTAAGCACGGGTTTATAACTGCCGAAAATATTGAGCAATTATTAAGTTCACTTTCCATTCCAAGAGAATTTGATTTGCTTTCTATCGATATCGATGGGAATGATTATTGGGTATGGAGAGCCATCCAAACATACTCTCCCAGAGTTGTTGTTATTGAATATAACTCTATCTTTCGACCACCGCTTGAATATATCGTGAAATATGACGCGAAGAAGGTATTTCCAATCACAAGTTATTTTGGGGCAAGCCTTAAATCTATGGAGCTATTGGGGTTTGAAAAAGGTTATTCGTTGGTCGGGTGTAATTTTGACGGAACTAACGCATTTTTTATACGACAAGATCTTGTGAGGGATAGGTTCTTTGGACCCTTCATTGCTGAAAATCATTATGAGCCACCTCGCTATTATCTGTATACAAAAATTGGGCACAAGACAGATTTCGGGGCTTTTGTGAATAAGCCATAAGTTAAACGCGATGTAGCTGGTAAATAAGATTGAACGTTTAAAATTGCGGCAGGTTTTATTTGCTTGTGTTAGCATAACATACATAGGTGAATTGTTATCTTTGGTATGTTTAAAGATAAATCGAAGAAATAATATGCATCGTCGCAAAAATAAGGAAACCAATGGCAAAAATAATTCCAATTATTATTGCTCCAGCACTTAAGCAAGGCGAGCGCATTATGGTGCCTTGCGGCGTGCTCTATTTGGAAGGCTATTTGAAAAAATTTGGCTATCAGATAAAAATTATTGACGTTGATATCTTCCGCTATAGTGATGAAAATGTTATTGAGTTAGTGGGAGAAGAAGATCCATTTCTAATAGGAATTTCTGGGATCATAGCGCCGGCTTATGGATATATTGTACGCATCTCTTCTGTATTAAAAAAACATTTTTCGTCAAAAAAAATTGTGGTAGGTGGCAATGTCGCTTCTACGGCTGAAGTTTTATTACAACACGCTAAAGTTGATTTTGTTGTGCATGGAGAAGGTGAATTGACATTGAAAGAGCTATGTGAAAAAATTGAGAACCACAAGGATGATTATGCTACTATAAAAGGTATTTCGTTTATCGATAAAAACGGAGCATATGTTGAAACCCCTAAAAGGGCGCCCATTGAAGATTTAAGCATGTTAGATTTTCCTAATTTTGATCTATTGGAGATGGATCGGTATCTATTGACTGTGAAACAGTTGCGGCCGACGTTTTTACACGATCAACGGGTAAAAAGATTTCTAAAAGAAAATCCGCAAGCCAATAACCGTGTTCTGGGTATTGAATTCTCCAGGGGATGCCCGCATGCGTGTACTTTTTGTTATAGACATTTCCAGGGATGCAGAAGATTCTCTGCACAATATTCTGTTAATTGGATTGAGTACCTATGTTCAAAGTACGGGTTCGTGTTTTTTTGCTTTAATGACGAAAATTTTAACGCGGATGAAACATGGATTTTTGATTTTGTTAAAGAAATTAAGGTTCGCAAGCTGAAGATATTTTTTGTTATATTTAATGCAAGCGTCAAGAAGGTAACCGTCGCGCAATTGGAAGCCTTGAAAGAGATTGGATGTGTTTTAATCCAATTTGGGCTGGACAGCGGGAGCAATAGAATATTGTCGATCATGGATAAGCATTCTACCGTAGAAGAGAATATTAAGGCCATGGCTTTAGTTAAGACGGTAGGAATAAAAACACGACCCACGCTCATTATTGGTATGCCTGGAGAAACCCGCCAGACCATAGATGAATCAATTGATTTTTTTAGAAAAATCGGTGCCAAGAAGCTCGAACTGGGGATACGATATGCCCTTTCACTGCCTCGAACTCCATTGTATGAATATGATCTTTTGTCAGGCAAATTGGTTGATGAACATGCTTATTTGATGCAACTAGGTACAAGGATGGAAACAGAACATCGCTCAGAACACGCTCTCAATCACACAGATCTTCGGGAAAAGGAATTTAGTGAACTCAGGTTGTTTATTATGAAAAAGGTTAGAGGAAATGGTTGGTACTTGAAGCATCAACTCAAAGAATGCATAACAATGATCAAGCAGGCGCTAGCGGACTCTAGCAACAAGCAACCGTTGCCTAAAGAAAAGAATATTTGCGAAAAACAGCCTTTTGAGAACAAAGATAATACAAAGAACCATTTTTCGTTTAAAGAAAGTTATTATAAGCTTGGTTCTCTAAGAAATATTAATATAGCCATTAAAAACGATCTTAAAGCATATTCGCAGAGCAACAATAAAGCGCACGTTGATTCTCCCGTTATGCCTTAGATGGCGAGAAGAAAAGCTAGATTCGTTAAAAATTATTCACGATGCTTCTGCCTTGAGTTAAAGAAATGAAATTGGAATGATGCCTACTAATAATAAAAAAAATATATTAATCGTACGCTCGGGTGGCATGGGCGATATGCTTTTTATGACTCCCGCAATTAGCACTATTAAAAAAAATTTTCCATCGGTGAGGCTATCTATTTTAATACCTCCAGCATTTGTTGAGATTTTTGAAGGGAATAAGGATGTAGATGCTATTATAAAGAATCATTATAATATGCCTGGGCAAATGGAGAAGCTCGTCTCTTTTTTACGTCAATACAATTTCGATTTGTTAATTAATTTAAACCATCGCAGAGAATATTATTCAAGAGAGTTGCCAAAGGGTTTAAATATTACATCTGTCTGGAGTATCATTGATCAGCGCGACCACCCTTGCGATTATCAGTGTAAGAATCTTATCTGCCAAATATGGGATGCAAGAAAGCACCATGTGGATAATTATTTGTCACTATTAAGAAACGCCGGGTTGGATAATGCTGAAAAGGAACTAAAGTTTTATTTCAGACCAGAAGATGAGAAATTCGCAGCCTCCTTATTGGCTAGTTACGGAATTGAAAAGGACGATCTTATTGTCGCTTTTCATCCTGGAACATCGACCTCCAATCTTTCTTTTAAAGGGATTTTTGCGAATATACATAGGTCAATAGCAAAAAAAAGATTACCTGTTGAACGTGGCCGTTGGCCAACACGACACTATTTTCTTCTAGCAGAGTTGTTGCAGAAAAGACTGAAGGCAAAAATAATCATCACCGGCGGTAGGTTCGAGCAAGGCTTGGGAATATTATTTCAGCTGGCCAGAAAGACAAGATTATTAATTTGTGCGGCAAGACGTCTATTAAGCTGTTAGGCGCGATATACGCAAGATGTAGGGTCGTCGTAGGATCTGATACCGGTCCGATTCATTTGGCCGCAGCCGTTGGTACGTTTGTGGTTGGTTTGTATGGTTTCGCAGATTGGCGGCATACTTATCCTTGGGCTGAGCCGGGGCGTGTTAAAATTATGCAAAGCACTTTAGAATGCAGTCCTTGCCAGATTACCGGGAGAAAGAATCTATGCCTGCGCGCAGCTTGTATGGAAAGCATTTTTCCGGAAACAGTTTTTGATGAAATAAATTACTTTATTAGTCACCATTAACTTTAAGGCTCAAAGCTCCTATGCGAGGCAATAACCAAATAGATATGGTTAAGAAGCTCTCGGTGATTATTATAACGTATAACGAAGCTAAAAAGATACGGGCTTGTCTGGAGAGCGTACGCTGGGCAGATGAAATTATTATTTTTGATTCATTGAGTAAAGACGCGACTCTTAAAATTGCGAGAGAATTTACCGATAAGATATTTCAAAGATCCTGGAGTTGCTATGGAGAACAAAAGAATATTGCAGCAAGCCATGCTCAAGGCGAATGGATTTTATTTTTGGACGCCGATGAAAGAGTGTCCGAGCCCTTAGTAGCAGAGATTAAAAAAGTAATTAATAATAATTCTTTGCCATATGACGGCTATGATATGCCCCGTCAGCTATTTTATTTAAATAGATTAGTTCGGTATGGCGAGTGGAGCGTAGATTTAAAATTAAGATTAATCCGCAAGGGCGCGGGCATGTGGTCACAGGCGAGGGTCCACGAAGAGCTGATTCTTGACGGACCCTTGGGACACTTGCATGGCCCAATTCTTCACCACAGTTATGACAGCATTGCTCTTCATATTAAGAAACTTAATCGCTATAGCTCATTATATGCAATGGACTTATTTGATTGCCGCGCTCCGTTTAGGTTTTCCCAGATCGTTATGCTGCCCTTTTCTAGATTTACCGAAGGCTATTTTCTAAATAAGGGTTTTTTAGATGGCATAATCGGTTTTTGGGTTGCCTTGATGCAGTCCTGCGAGGTATTTTTAAGATATGTTAAGTTATTGATTCTTATTGTAAAGCATATACCTACAGGCAAAAGTGATAAGGTAGCCACAGATATCCATGTCTACCGTCGCACTATTAAAAACTTAAACACTCGTACGTATGAAATTATAACAACGCAATAAGGATATTCATCCTTGGTAAAAATCTCCTGTTGGGCGGGAGGAAAGCGATGTTTCTAAAAAAAATAATTAACACGTCCTTAGTAAAGATTGATAGAAGATTTTTGTTTTTAATGATCGCGCTCAGTTTGGTTTTACGTATACTCACCCTTAAAACGCATGGTTTCTGGGTTGATGAGGCGCGGCAGTTTTGGGTTTCTCAAGGTCTATCGGCTTTTAGAATCATTCAGGGGGGACCTTTTGATGCGAGATGGGTAAGCTTATTTGAAGATTCGTCGACCCATTTTCTAGGCTCTCCAATTTTTACCCTGATGATCCATTATTGGTCGAAAATATCGTGCGCAGAATTATGGCTTAGGGTGCTTCCTTTGGTTTTTGCTATTGGCGTATTGCCAATAATGTATAGGATCGCGCGATTATGTTCATTTTCTAAGACAACAGCTCTTTTTATAACTACTTTTTGTTCGTGGAATGCCGCGTGGGTTTATTATTCAATAGAATTAAGGCCATATTCGTTCGAGATATTTTGTACAGCCTTAACGTTCCTTTTGTTTTTAAGGTTGTCTGCCAATCCAAATGTTTCGGTTCTTCGTTATATGTGGCTTGCGTTAAGTATGATTCTGGGAATATTTTCTGGTTATGGGTACGGTTTCTATGTTCCTTTTGTTGCCACTTACGCAATTTATTTCTTACGTATAAATTCCGGAAGGCCTAACGCAAACATCATTGGCAAGGTATTGATTATCTTAGCACCGGTGTTTATTTATTTCTCATACATGTATTATTTTTTGTTTATTATGCGTACATCTACAGGGCAGGAATTAAGTTTCCCTAGGGTTTACAATCTTACCTCATGCTATCTTCCATTTTTGCATACTTCTATCCATGATGACCTATGGCTATATGGCGGGAGCGTAGTAATCTCTATTTTTTCAGTTATCCTCTATCAGTTTTTCTATTATTTTCGGTTAAATTTTGATTTTTTGCAATATTCTGCAATCTTAAAATGGTTTTTTTCTGCTTTGGGAGTGGCATTGCTTATTGGCATTGTCTATTGCATGCGTTTAATTTTTAAGAAAAAAAATAAACCTGAAGGGATCATTTTAGTAGCACTACTCTATGTGCTGTGTGCCTACGTTATCGCTTCAAGTATGGGACTCTTCCCCATGGGTCCAATTCGTCAAAATCTTTTTTTCAGCCCGGTATTGTTTATGAGTTTTTTTATTATTTTAAGGCATGACTGGAGAGTTTTAAGAAAGCCGAAGTTGAGCTTGAATTTTTTCGCAATGGTCTTCTTATATATGATGGTGATGATTAGTTTGTTGCGCGCTTATGAATCAACGGTTTTCGGAAGACATCACGAAGAAATTATCCCCGCGCTAAAAAGAATAGAAGCGGTTTACCGTCCTGGCGATAGCGTGTGCGTTTTTGTTAACAAAAGAAGTGAACCTGTTTTCTTTTACGAATGGAAATATGCTCGGATTCCTTGGGTGATGACCTTGCAGCTAAAAGATATATTTGCTGATCCTGCTTTCAAAGGGGGAGCAAACACCGGATATGATTATCAATGGTATCTATTTGCATCAGATGGTCAATTAAAAAATAGAATAAAAAAGCGTTTAATCAAAGAAGGCGTTATAGTAGACGAAGAACAAGTTGTGTTGCCGAGAACGATTATTTTCAGGGCAAGAAGAAGAGGGTGAAATATGGCTAGGGCAATGATTAAGCAGTATGTGCCTTCCGATGTATGTCTTACGTGCCAAGGGTGCTGTCGTTTTGCGGCGTGGGATTCAGTCTGGTCGCCCTGTCTTTTAGATGAAGAAATACAGGAGTTTATCGATAAAGATCTGCCACCCGCCTGCATTACGCAAACAAAAAAATTGACTCCCGTTCCTCTGGAAGGGGGCGGGGGATATCGGTGCCCCTTTTTAGAAGGTTCGACAAACCACTGCAAGGTGTATACCTTCCGGCCCTTTGAATGCCAGTTGTATCCATTTCTTTTGAGCATGCGTAATAAAAAGATTTCACTGACTGTTGATCCGCATTGCCCCTACGTTGTTAAGACTATGCATACGCCAGCATTTAAAGAGTATGTTGAATATTTGACGAAAACGCTTAATACTGCCCGTTTTCGCGCTTTGCTTATCAGCAATCCCCAGATTTTACAAGCTTACGAAGATGTGCTCGACATTGCTGAAGTAAGATTGTCCGATGGACCTTAAGACCCTTACTCTTGCGGATAGGCCGCTGATACAACGCTTCCTTAAGAAAACGCCGCATGTATTATCGAGTTATACCTTTGCCAACATATATATATGGAAAGCATTATATAACGTTCGCTGGGCCACTATCCGCGGCTGCTTGTGCATTTTTTTTCAAGACGCCTTTGGATGGTTCTTGTATCTTCCTCCGTTGGGTTCAAAGCTAAACGAGGGCGCAGTCGCCGAGGCGTTTGATTTTATGGATCGCTGTAATAAAAATGATGATATGTCGCGCATTGAAAACGTTGAGGAAAACCAAGCGGATTTTTTTGAGCAATCTGGTTATCTCTGCCGCCAAAAACCCGGGGAGTACTTGTATCTACGCCAGGCAATGGCGCAACTGCGCGGAAATGCCCTTAAGCATAAACGCGCAAGCGTTAATTTTTTTCGCAAGCACAGCTCATACGAGTATATCCCTTTTGAAAAACGTAACCGCGCTGATTGTTTAAGCGTATATGATCAGTGGATGCGCGAGCGCGCATCCCATTGTGCAGATGCGTTGTACCAGGGGATGCTTAAGGATAGCCTTGCTACGTTGCAGCTGGCCCTGCGCGCGCATAAAGCATTGCAGCTTGTGGGAAGGGTAGTGAAAGTTGACGGGCGCATCAAGGCATTTACCTTTGGTATGCCTATTAACAAAACTATGTTTTGCATCCTGTATGAAATAGCGGATTTATCGGTTAAAGGATTAAGCCAGTTTATCTTCAGCGCTTTTTGCGATGAGCTTAAGTCCTATACCTATATTAATGCTATGGATGATTCAGGACTCGCATCATTGGAGCGCGTCAAGCGCTCGTACCAGCCTACGCACATACTCACTAATACTATCGTGACCAGACATGTTCACTAAGCATCTTAATGAGGTTGAATTTACAATTTTTGATACCGAGACAACCGGGCTTGATCCTGAATCCGGTGACCGGATAATCGAGATAGCTGCCATGCGTTTTAAGGCCGACACAATCCTTGCGACCTTTGAGAG
>JAGOIJ010000148.1 GCA_017995695.1 Candidatus Omnitrophota bacterium
ATGTAAAACAGATTGAGCCAGATCTTGTTATTTTACAAGTAAGCTCTAATGATTTCTGGGATAATGTGCGCCAGCTCGATATCGCGATATTAGTGATCCGTAAGTATATGCGACTGTATTACATTGCGCAACGCATGGAATACCATACGCCACATTCCTTTCAATTAATGCAGGGTCCTCTCGGCAATCTACGCGTTGCCAGGGTGGTGTATTATCAGCTACAAAGGTTGCGCATTGACAAGAAATATGCAATACTTAATGGCCACATTGAAAGTCAGGGCATACAACACGAAGGATTGCAAGCGTCTCTGCAGGTAACCTCTGAACTTATGCAAAAGATTAAGCAGCTTGTTAACGATATTCCCCTTGTTGTTTTCCTGGCTGATGATCGAATGCCCTATAATGCGCAGTGGAAGAATATTTGCGATCGCCAAGGCATCCTGTTTATTGATGGTATCGCCTCGGCCGTCGATGCGCACGAAGCCTGGGGTCTTTCTTGTAAGATTTCCGATAGAATACATTGGAATGAGCAGGGGCAACAGATTGCAGGAGAGTTGCTCGCACGTCATCTTGCAGCATTCTTATCAAGGCACGGGTCAGATAAAAAAGTCTTTCCCGATACGTTGAAGCAATAGGCGGGGATGGACCATTCCGCTTTGGGCGGAATAATTAAGGAGGCAATATGCCGTACGACAGCAGTTTGGATGAAGAGTTGTTTTCAAAGGCGTGGGAAAAGGACGATGGAAAGATCGTCGTCAGTGTCCATTCATACAATAACGGACCTAAAAAACTGCAAATTACCCGAGCATTGCAGGATAAAGCTGGGCAGCCAACTTTTGCTAAGTTAGGAAGATTAGCTAAGGATGAAGTCGAAGGCATCCTACCTATCATTCAGGAAGCCTTGAAGAGTATGTAATGGATGCGTTAGCGCACGTCCGATTACACCTGAAAGACAAGGTGGTAATTGTGGGTATCGGCAATACGTTGCGTTGCGACGATGGCATTGGCCCACGCCTGGCGCAAGGCATTATGGGCAAGGTGCCTTTTATGGTCTGGGATGCGGGGGTAAGTCCCGAGAATTACCTGGGTAGGGTTATTAAAGAAAATCCCGATACTATACTTTTAGTTGATGCTATTGATTTTGGCGGGCAGCCAGGTGAGGTCAGGGTGGTCGAGGCGGATGAACTAACTGCGAGCAATTTATTTTCCACGCATAATGTGTCTTTAGAGTTGGCGGTTCGTTTCTTGCAAGAAGGTTGTCGAGCCGATATTCTTATGCTCATGATTCAGCCGGCGTCTTTGGCGTTTGGGGAAAAACTTACTCCTGCGGTGGAAAGCGCCTTAAAACAGTTGGGAGATTGGTTTATTAATGAAGGTAAAGAAAAGAGATAATTGGGGTTCGCGACTTGGCATTATCATGGCAGTAGCTGGTTCTGCTATCGGCCTTGGTAACTTTTTGCGTTTCCCTGCTAAGGTTGCTTCAAACGGCGGCGGAGCTTTTATGATCCCTTATTTTGTAGCTTTGCTATTGCTAGGGATTCCTTTGATGTGGATTGAGTGGACCTTGGGCCGCTTTGGCGGCGGGTTTGAGCATGGAACGGCGCCGGGTATTTTTCATAGTGTTTGGCAGAAGAATCGTTTTATCAAATACTTTGGCGTGATTGGCATCTTTGGCCCTTTGGTGATTTTCATTTATTATACCTTTATCGAATCGTGGACACTGGCGTACAGTTTTTTTGCTTTGACTGGTAAATACACAATGATCCACGATCAGGGTCTCATGCGCAGTTTCTTAAGCGGATTTCAGGGGCTTGAGAAAAACCAGTTTTTTAATAGTATAGGCGTTGCGTACGCATTCTTTGTCGTTACCTTCATAATCAATGTCATTGTTATATACTATGGGATAAGGGGCGGCATCGAGAAGCTCTGTAAAGTGGCCATGCCTCTTTTGTTTATTTTTGGTATCGTCCTTCTGGCCAGAGTAATAATGTTAGGTGCCCCGGATCCGGCACGCGCCGATTGGAATATTGCCAATGGTTTTGGTTTTCTCTGGAATCCTGATTTTTCTGCGTTACGTTCCGCCAAGGTATGGCTTGAGGCAGCCGGACAGATATTTTTTACCTTGAGCGTGGGTATTGGTGTGATTCTCACATACGCAAGTTATCTTTCCAAGGGTGATGATGTAGTGTTGTCTGGCTTAACCGCGGCGTCAACCAATGAATTTGCCGAAGTAATTATCGGCGGTAGTATTGTTATCCCTGCAGCGTTTGTTTTTTTCGGGCCAATGGATATACAAACAATCGCGCGTTCCGGTGTTTTTAATCTTGGTTTTGTCACTATGCCGCTTGTGTTAAATAAACTTCCGTTAGCGCAGCTTTTTGGTTTTTTGTGGTTTTTCTTATTGTTTCTTGCCGGCGTTACTTCTTCTGTGTCTCTTGCGCAACCGGCAGTAGCGTTTTTGGAAGACGAGTTTGACATTAACCGTAAGAAAGCCGTTACTATCTTTGCTGTGGTTGCGTTCATTTTGTGCCAGCCAGCCATTTTCTTTTTAGGGAGGGGAGTTGTGGACGAGCTTGATTTCTGGGGCGGCACGTTCTTTCTGGTCGTGTTTGCCTTGATTGAAACCATCCTCTTTGCCTGGGTATTTGGTATGGACCGCGCCTGGGATGAGATCCATAAGGGCGCTGATATGCGCATCCCCCGGGTATATAAGTTCATCATTAAATTTATTACCCCGTTGTTTTTATTTTTTATCCTTGGCATGTGGCTGTGGCAGGAATGGATTCCGATTATCTGGATGAGTAATGTTCCCGCGGAAAATAAAAACTTTGTGTTTGGCACGCGTGTCGGATTAGCGATTGTTTTTGTTATTTTGGCGGCATTGGTGAAAATCGCCTGGAATCGCAAAAGAGCGCAAGCAGAGAAGATGCGATGAAGATAACCGGTTGGTTTTTTCTGATTAGCTCATGGGGTTTTATCTTTTTTCTGGTTGGTTTTTGTTTCAGCCGCGTCCTAGCCAAGAAAGAGATTAAGTAGCTTTGCTCTTGAATCAGTATTAATTTATGCTATAATTATCATCCTTCAGCAAGGAATTAAGCCGAGATAGCTCTCCGCCACAAAGATTGGCGGATTCGCTGAAAGAAATTAGCCGAGATAGCTCAGTGGTAGAGCGCGGCCCTGAAAAGGCCGGCGTGGGGGGTCCGATTCCCTCTCTCGGCACCATATAGAAACGAGAGGTTTGTGAAAACCTCTCGTTTTTTATTTAAAGAGACCGCTGTTTAAATACGATTAAATATTAAGGACACGCGGGAGGGGTGTCTCCGACTGCCGTTTCTAAGATTCCGCCTGTGCAGATTGCATAAGCTTTGGTGCCCGTAGTAGACGATGCGCGCACGGCGGTGCAAGCATAACCACTTGCAGCGAAGGCGCAATCAAATCTGTAGCCTGCCTTGGGGCTTGTAGCTTGATAGTTTTCATTAACGAAAGGAGGAACAGCGTCAACTATATCATCCCATACAGTAGGATAATTACCGTTAATGCTGGAGCTGGTAAAAGTCTCACAAGCGGTTGAAATTGCTTTCAAGGTTGCTTGCGCATTGACTTCATTGGCATTTATCCTTGATCGAAGTAATAACGGGATAGCGATAGCAGTCAATATCGCTATGATTGCTATTACGATCATGACCTCAACTAACGTAAAGCCTCTTTTCATTTGCTTTGTGCTACTGTTGTGAGATAGTGAGAAATATACATATATTATACCAGAAAAGTAGCCTAATACAATTATAGACAGGAACCGAAGGCTGCAAAGTTCATCCTTTCGATTAATTTCAAGGGTGTCATTTTTTTAATCTTTGTGATACAATGATCTTCAGTAATTTTGTTATTTGATCTTATGATGGCTGAATATGGCTAACGTGATATAAGAAAGAAAAAATGAAAGATAGTATTCTGAAACAATTTTATTGTTTAGCCTTAGGTTTTATTGCAACGCTGGTTATTTTCTGGAATCTTGGCGCGGGGAGCCTGATTTCCTGGGATGAGTGTCTTTATGCGCAGGTGGCAAGAGAAATCCTTATTAACCACAACTGGATAGATTTGACATGGATGGGGCTTCCATGGAGCGATAAGCCGCCTTTGTACATGT
>JAGOIJ010000149.1 GCA_017995695.1 Candidatus Omnitrophota bacterium
CGCCGCACTGAAGATCGATCAATAGTTACTCCGCAACGATCGCAGGTTATACCTTTAAACTTAATTCCTTTATATTTTCCGCAGTTACATTCCCAATCGCGCACCGGCCCAAAAATCTTTTCACAAAAGAGCCCGTCTTTTTCCGGCTTGAGCGTGCGATAATTAATGGTCTCCGCTTTTTTGATCTCACCCTTTGACCAGGAGCGAATAATCGCAGGGGCTGCAATCTTTATGCTAATTGAATCAAAAGCGTTAATTTCGTCCATATTATTTAGCCTTCTCTGTTCGGATATCTAATCCTAACCCCTGCAATTCTTTTATCAAAACGTTAAACGATTCAGGGGTACCATGGGTTAAACGCTGTTCGCCCTTAACAATAGCTTCGTAAATCTTGGTTCTTCCGGCCACATCGTCGCTTTTCACCGTAAGCATTTCCTGCAGCGTAAATGCCGCTCCATACGCTTCCAGCGCCCAAACTTCCATTTCTCCTAAACGCTGGCCGCCAAATTGCGCTTTTCCGCCTAACGGCTGCTGCGTAACTAACGAATAAGGACCGATAGAACGCGCGTGGATCTTCTCATCAACCAAGTGGATTAATTTAATAATATAGATGTAACCAACGGTAATCTTCTGGTCGAATGGCTCGCCGGTATAGCCATCAAAGAGCGTAATCTTTCCATCTTCAGGCAACTCTGCCTTCTTAAGCATCTCTTTGATCTCTGATTCGGTAGCGCCATCAAATACTGGACAACTCAACTGGAGCCCGAGAGCTTTAGCTGCCCACCCTAAGTGCGTTTCTAGGATCTGACCTACGTTCATACGGGAAGGAACGCCCAGAGGATTAAGCACGATTTCAATGGGGGTGCCATCCGGTAAAAATGGCATATCTTCTTCGGGCACGATACGCGCAACCACACCCTTATTGCCATGACGTCCAGCAAGTTTATCGCCTTCAGAGAGTCTGCGTTTTGTTGCGATGTAAACCACAACTCGCTTTAAAACACCAGCGGGCAATTCATCGCCTCGGCGGACTTTCTCAATCTCTTGTTCCTGCTCATACAAAAGCTCTTGGATCTGCTCATCAAATGATGCGGACAAGATCTTAGCTTCTTCATTGTCGCCGACATCTTCCATGCGCTCAACTTTTTTCTTATCGACGCCCAAGACTTGAGCTAAGCGGGTCACTTTTTCAGCTTGCACGAAATCAAGTTCCTGCTTATAGTATGCTTTTAGTTCGCGAATCTTAGCCAGCTCTTTGGCTTTCTCTTCTTTTGATTTACGGCCCCTGTCTTTGCGCTGAAAAACATGCACATCAACGACAACACCTTCCACGCCTGGCGGAACGGTAAGCGAAGTATCACGCACATCTGAAGCTTTTTCACCGAAGATGGCCCTTAACAAGCGCTCTTCCGGAGAAAGCTCCGATTCTGTTTTCGGGGTGACCTTGCCAACCAGTATATCTCCCGGAGCAACTTCTGCCCCGATACGGATAATGCCGGTTTCGTCAAGGTTTTTCAATGCATCATCGCTTACGTTAGGGATATCGCACGTAATCTCTTCATTGCCTAAGCGGGTTTCAGTAGCCTCAATTTCAAATTCCTCAACATGTATAGAGGTAAATGTGTCTTCGCGCACCAACTTTGCGTTAATCAAAATCGCGTCTTCAAAATTATAGCCGCGCCATGGCATAAAAGCGCAAAGCAGGTTTCTTCCCAAGGCAAGCTCACCGCCCCTTGTTGCCATGCCATCAGCGATAATATCTCCTTTTTCTACATGCTGGCCGAGCTTCACAATCGGCCGTTGGTTCAAACATGTATCGGCATTGGTGCGTAAAAATTTATGCAAATGGTATGTGTGTTTGCCAATCGTAATTGAGTTTGAGTCAACGCTGATGACCTTGCCGGATTCCTGGGCCACAACCACTGTCTGAGAATCACGAGCAACTTTCTCTTCCATACCCGTGCCCACCAAAGGCGCTTCCGTAATCATCAAAGGAACAGCCTGACGCTGCATGTTGGAACCCATCAAAGCGCGGTTCGCATCGTCATGCTCAAGAAACGGGATCAGGGATGCTGCCACAGAAACAAGCTGCTTAGGCGAAACATCCATATACTCAACTTTTTTCGGCGGAACCTTAGGAAAATCGGCTTTATGACGGCAGGAAACCTCTCGCTCCTGGAACGTGCCATCAGGATCAAGCGGTGCATTCGCCTGCGCAATAATCTTATCCTCTTCAAGATCTGCGGTAAGGTAATCAATCTTACGCGTTACCTTGCCATCTTCAACCTTGCGATAAGGGGTCTCAAGCAAACCCAACGAATTGATCCGCGCGTAGCTGCTCAAAGAAGAAATCAAACCAATATTGGGACCTTCCGGTGTTTCAATAGGGCAAATCCGGCCGTAATGCGAAGGATGTATATCGCGAACTTCGAAACCGGCACGTTCGCGAGAAAGGCCGCCGGGGCCTAAAGCGCTCAATCGGCGCTTGTGCGTCATCTCGGCCAATGGATTCACCTGATCCATAAACTGTGACAGCTGGCTACGGGCAAAGAAATCACGGATCTGGTTAGAAAGCAGTTTTGAATTAATTAAATAATGCACATTGAGATTATCAAAATCACCGAGGATGCTTAAGCGCTCTTTTATGGAACGCTCAATTCTGGAAAGCCCGATCCTTACCTGGTTTTGCACTAACTCGCCAACCGATTTGACGCGGCGATTTCCCAGATGGTCGATATCGTCAATCTTGCCGGCGCCGTCTTTAAGGCGGATTAAATACTCGATTACCTTAATAATGGTTGCTGAATCAAGGATCCGCTTATCGAGAGACACATTCATATCCAGCTTGCGATTAAGGATAAAGCGGCCAACCCGTTCTAGGTCATAACGCGCGGGATCAAAAAATAACCTATAGAATAAGGCATCAGCTGCCTCTTTGGTCACTGGTTCGGTAGGACGCATCTTACGATAAAAATCGAGATACGCCTCTTCTTTATTTTTAGTAAAATCTTTTTTCAGGGTATTGTGGATTTCAGGATAATCTTTGCCAAACGCTGCGAGGATTTCTTGATCTGTGGAAAACCCAAGGATACGCAAGATTTGAGTCGCGGGAAAGTTTCGGCGACGGTCAACATACGCTAAGATAGTTTCGGTAAGATCGTACTTAAACTCGAGCCACGCCCCGCGGTAAGGAATAACGCGGCCGTAAAATATCTTTTTGCCGGTGGGGTGGGATTCTTCTTCAAAGGAAATGCCTGGCGAACGCTGCAACTGGCTGACCACAACGCGTTCGTCGCCATTAATAATAAAAGTTCCCGTGTCAGTCATGAGAGGAATCTCGCCAAAATACGCATCCTGCTCTTTTGTCTCTTTCGGGGTCGTAAGCCTAAAGCGCACCTTTAAGGGAGCAGCAAACGTTAAGGCACGACGCCTTGACTCGCCGATATCATATTTAGGCTTGCCAAGGGCATAGCTGATGAACTCAAGCTTGACAGAGCGATCATTGTTTTCGATCGGGAATATCTCCTCAAAAACTTCTTGGAGCCCATGGCTCTGTCGCTCGTTCACCGGCACGCTCATCTGCAGAAATGCTTGATACGCCACCAACTGAACATCTAACAGGTTCGGTAGATCGTACGGCTCTTTTAACTTGGCAAAATTTTTTCTTTTAGGCATTTGCGTAATGTGCTTGTTGCTTGTTACTGTTAAGGGATGTAACCAGACCTTTGACCTTATTTCAACTCAACTGTTGCGCCAGCTGCTTCCAGCTTCTTCTTCATATCCTCTGCCTCTTCTTTAGGAACATTCTCCTTGACAGGCTTTGGAGCTGCGTCAACTAAATCCTTTGCTTCCTTAAGTCCGAGGTTAGTCATCGTGCGCACTTCTTTAATCACTGCGATTTTGTTTGCGCCTGCGCCAGCCAAAACAACGGTGAAGGTTGATTTCTCCTCCGCTGGTGCCTGACCACCGGCAGCTTGAGCCCCTGCCATCGGCGCTGCCATCATCGGCATGTTTGCCTTAACATCAAATTTCGTTTCAAGGGCCTTAACCAGATCCGCTAACTCCAAGACGGTCATGCTTTCAATCGTCTTGATCATCTCTTCCAAATTCTGTGCCATTTCACTTTCCTC
>JAGOIJ010000011.1 GCA_017995695.1 Candidatus Omnitrophota bacterium
ACTCTCTTAGCGTCCGTCTTGGTCTGTTTCTCGCGGGAACGCTTGACGCAGAAAGCGGCACACCAGCCCATCCGTTAGGGCTGGGTGCAGACGCGCCCCAGCGTGTCGCGTCTGCGCTCGGCTCGGCTGCGTCGCTCGTCCCTCAGGTGCGTTCGGGACACCGTGCCCGCTCCTTGCCTCAACGTCCCGCTCGAAATCAGCCCAAACCGTCCGCACCGAATGCGTAACGTAGCAACTGACTGTGTACGGCCCGTTGCATAAATTGCCGTTGCGCCTCGATAGTATTGTTGTTATAATATAGGCCCTTAACTTAAGGAGACGCTTATGTTTTTGGAGTATTTGCAAAGCACGGGTTTTGCCGTTATTCAGATATTGATCATTTCCGGTATTGGGTATTTCTTGGTCAAAAAAAACATACTCGGCGCTGAAGCGCTTGACGCTTTGAGCCGGCTGACGATTGACATCACCCTACCGTTATTAATATTTTGCCAGCTTATTGAGCGTTTTAATTTTACCTTGTACCCGGATTGGTGGATTTTCCCCTTGTTGAGTATTTTTATCACCCTGATTGGCTGGATAGTGGGGAAAGTTTTTTCTGGCTTTATCGTCGGTGCGCCACCAAAGATGCAGTTTGTGAGCTTAATTACGTTTCAGAATTCAGGTTACTTGCCGCTTGCGCTTTTGGCTGCGCTATTGCCGTCAGATAAGCTTGATGTGATGTTCGTTTGTTTGTTTTTGTTTCTTGCCGGTTTTAATCTTATTATGTTTTCTGTTGGGCCGCTCATGCTCACTCAAGGCAAGACCAAGGCTTTTGATGCCAAGACCCTTTTGAGTCCGCCGGTTGTTGCCGTGCTGGTAAGCTTACTCGTGATATTCTTTGGCCTTGCCAGTGCGATTCCGGAATTGATTTTTAAGCCGTTGAAAATGATCGGCGATTGCACGTTGCCCTTGGCAATGCTTGTGGTAGGAGGAGGGCTTGCGCAGATACGATTGGCTCATGTTGATAAGAAGGTGATGGGATTAACGATTTTCGTTAAGCTTTTCATTTTACCTGCTATTGGGTTATTTGTCGCATTTGCTTTGCGGGTGCCTGAATCTATGGCGTTCCTAATCGTCTTACAGTGTGCTATGCCTTCTGCTGCTACCTTGCCTGCGCTTGCCCGGAATTATAAGCAACAAGATCTTTTGTTGAGCCAGGGGATATTCCTTACGCATCTGGCAAGTATTATTACCATCCCGTTATTTTTGAGTATTTATTTCATGTTCGCTATGGTAAAATAAAATAGGGAATATTGAGATGGGCAATGCTATAGCTACCAATCCCAAAGCGTTTAAAGATTACGCTGTTATAGAAACAGTTGAGTGTGGCATTGAATTAAGGGGCTGCGAGGTTAAGTCGTTACGCGAAGGCAAGATGAATCTCAAGGATGGTTTTGCGCGCATTGAGCATAACGAGGTTATACTATATAACACGCACATAAGTCCTTATACACAAGCAAGTTATTTAAACGTTGAGCCTACGCGGCCGCGGAAGCTTCTGCTGCATAAGCGACAGATTGCGCGTTTAATGGGGCAGGTTGCTCAGCGAGGCATGACCTTGGTACCAACCAAGGCTTATTTTAGCAATCGTGGTTTTGCCAAGATTGAACTTGCCCTGTGTAAGGGGAAAAAAGTTTACGATAGAAGACAAGATATTAAACGGCGGGAACTTGATCTTGAAATGCGCCGGATGATGAAACATAGGAGAACGAGATAATTCATGAATAGGGAATTCTTGCCGCAATTATGGGATGAGCAAGTAAATTCGGCCATACAATTTACGTTCACTGTGTTCCGTAAATTGTGGCCTCATTTAGGGGGTGAAAGGGTTCGACTTAAGTATGTCGGATAAAAGCAGCGTGCCGCGGACGCAGGGTTTACCGCGTAAAACATCCTTGCACAATCTAAACGCAAAACCAGTAATGGTTAACCGTTTGGCACCAATGGCAACATTGATGCCTGCGGGCGTCCCAGTCTTCGGCCTTAATTAGGCTGAAGCCTCTCGTCAGGTAGCCTGTGACCTGGATGAGAGCCTTAACAGGCTGGTCCTTTGACGCGCCTTACGGCAAAGGATGAGAGTTTAAAAGGCTGCTACCTTAAGGATTCTGTCAAGCGAAGCCTTAAGGTTTAAGACAAATGATTGACTACGCATGTAGCGGCTTTTATGCGATTGCTTAGGGACGGCGGTTCAATTCCGCCCACCTCCACCAAAATTTTCCGCCAAGGAAAATTTTGGTGGCACTCAAGCGAGCGTGGCGAGGCGACAAGCCGAGCAGCGAGCGGAGTGCATACCAGATGATCCTTTTCATTAATGAAAGCAATAGTGGACGCCGTTTTAATGTAAAACGGCGTTAGTCCAAAAGAATGCTTTTCGGCGCCACTAGTTAGATATTCATATGCCAAACCAAATTCAAAAAATCGGATTCGCATCTTGTTAAAACAATACTGGTTTTCTTTCTTTATTATTGCTGTTCTTTGTATAAATTTATTCGGCTGTGCTACGGTTCCGCCGAGGGCTGATATTGAATCGTATGCGTTGAATGGCGTGTCGTACGTCCCGCTCATGGCGTTATGTAGGGCTCGTGGTGTCGGCGTTAATGTTGATCTGGTGGGAAGGCTGGTGGCGCTTACGAATGAACAGCATCGCATTACCTTGATGCTTAATGAAACAGTTATTGTTGTTGACGGTGCTGCGTCGCATATCACAAGCCCGGTGAGGTTTCATCAGGGTATGATCATGGTCCCGCGGACCTTTAAGGAAAAAGTCTTTGATGTTATTTTTGAAAAGCCTCGTTTTTCTTTAGAGAATCTGGCTGCGGTATCAAGTGTCAAAAAAATAGTTTTGGATGCAGGCCACGGTGGCCATGATCCTGGGGCTATCGGGCGCAATGGCTTGCGGGAAAAAGATGTTACGTTGGATATCGTGAAGCGGCTCGCAGGACTTTTGCGGGATGCCGGGTTTCAGGTTATCCTGGTGCGCGATACCGACACCTTTGTGCCTTTGGATCAGCGCGTAACAATTGCCAATAACGCGCAGGCAGATCTTTTCCTTAGTATCCATGCCAATGCGAATAGGGCGCGCGCCTTGAATGGTTTCGAGGCATATTACATCTCTCCGACGGCAAATGATGGAGAGCGTGCGCTTAAGTCCACGCATCAAGACCACTTGCCGTATCAAGCGAGTTCTTTTGCCAATCATGGGCAAACGTTAAGAGCTATTTTGTGGGATATGCAATATGCTTATGCGCGCGGGGAATCTATTGCTTTGGCTAAGGTGATGTGTCAAAGCGTTGAGAACAGTTTACCGGCTAAGGTGCTTGGGGTAGAACATGCGCGTTTCCAAGTGTTAAAGGGCACGTTTATGCCAGCGGTCCTGCTTGAAGTTGGATTTTTATCTAATAGCGCAGAAGAGCAAATGTTGAAGAATGGGTACTACCGGCAGCAACTCGCGGATACTATCTTCAAAGGGGTTAAGAATTATGTGCGAGAATTTGCGTTAGCGGAGGTTAGGCAATGAGAAAAGCAATCGGAGTATTTGATTCAGGCGTTGGCGGGTTAACGGTTGTCAAAGAATTGATTCGACAGCTCCCCCGGGAAGATATCATCTATTTTGGCGATACGGCGCGCGTGCCCTACGGCATTAAATCCCGCGAAACAGTCATTCGTTTCTCCATTGAAAACATCCTGTTTTTACTGAAGCACGAAGTTAAGCTTATCTGTGTTGCTTGTAACACAGTATCAAGTTTTGCTTTACCAGTTATTAAACACCATTTTCGTGTGCCTATCGTCGGTGTTATCTCTCCGGGTGTGCGTGAGGCAGTGTATGCCACGCAGAATAAGCGCATCGGGGTAATTGGAACTCGGGGTACGATTAAGAGTCGCGCCTACGAAATGGAAATCAAGCAGCTTGATGCAAGCGTCAAGGTTACCGCAGTTGCCTGTCCTTTATTTGTGCCTTTGGTTGAGGAGGGGTGGCTTGCGGGAAGTGTAGCGCGTGAGGTAGCGCGGACGTATCTTTCGCCGCTGTTAGCAGCGCACGTTGATACGGTTATTCTAGGGTGCACGCACTACCCGCTTCTTAAAACCATAATTAAAGAAGTGCTTGGGCCAAAAGTGACGTTAATCGATTCAGCCAAACAGGTAGCTATGGAAGTAAAAAAGATTTTGGTTAATGAGTCTGCGTTAAGTGTCGCCCAGAAAGGCGCGCACACGTTTTATGTCAGCGATAACCCGGAGTGGTTTAGTTCTCTTGCAAAACAGTTTTTAGGCCAGGTTGTTACCAAGGTCAGTAAGGTGGATGTCAATGTATAGCATACAAGTAGAAGCTTATTTTAGTTCGGCGCATAATTTACGCGGGTATAAAGGTAAATGTGAGGCATTGCATGGCCACAACTGGAAGGTCCAGATTACGGTTGCTAAGCGTAAGCCCGATGCATCAGGGTTAGTCATGGATTTTAGGGAGTTAAAAGCAAAGCTGCACGCAGTGTTGGATAAGCTTGATCACGCCTATCTTAACGATATCGCGTATTTTAAAAAACACAATCCTACGTCAGAGAATATCGCCTGTTATATTTACACGATGCTAAAAAAAGATATCGCTCATCTTGCTTCAGTGACGGTTTGGGAATCAGAGAATTCCGCTGCCACGTACTCGTTATGAAAAAGGCAGTTGTTTTGTTGTCGGGAGGGCTTGATTCGGCGACGACGTTGTATGAAGCCTTGCGTCAGGGGTATCGGTGCCATTGTTTGATCTTTGATTATGGGCAGCGGCATCGCCGCGAGTTGAAAAGCGCGCAGGCAGTGGCGCGCGCTGCCAAATGCAGCTTCCAGGTTATTACGATAGCTTTGCCATGGAAGGGTTCAGCGTTGTTGCATAAGCAGGCAGCGCTACCTAAGCTCACCCGCGCGAACAAAGGTAGGAGGGAAGAAGTGATACCTTCTACGTACGTGCCCGCGCGCAATATTATTTTCTTAAGCTTTGCTCTTTCGTGCGCTGAAGCTTTACAGGCGCAGGCCATTTTTATTGGCGCGCATAGCCATGATTATTCAGGATATCCGGACTGCCGTCCGGCGTTCTTTCGCGCATTTCAAAACGTGATTACCTACGGCACAAAGGCAGGCGTAGAGCGTAAGGGTATTAAGATCATTACGCCTCTTATTCATAAGGATAAAGCGGATATAATCCGTTTAGCGCAACGATTACGGGCTCCTCTTGAGCTTACCTGGTCTTGTTACCAGGGGAAAGATGCGCCGTGTGGCGCTTGCGATAGCTGCTATTTTCGCAAAAAAGGTTTTCAGGAAGCGGGGATACCAGATCCTTCACTGTAGCGTTTAAGGATTCGTGGGGGTAATAGGTACAGCTTTGGTTGCTTAAACGTTACGCATGGAGATTGGCGATGAAGGCAAAGATTACCGAAGTATTTGAGAGTGTCCAGGGGGAAGGCATATACCTTGGCGAGCGCCAACTGTTTGTGCGTTTCTTTGGATGCAACTTAGATTGTGATTACTGCGACACGCGGCCAAACCGTTTCTTAGAGTATGAGCCGCAGGAATTATGCGACGAGATCAAGTTGTACGGCAATGAATTTCACGCCATCTCATTTACGGGCGGTGAGCCTTTAGTGCAAAAGGATTTTCTCAAAGAAGTGTTACGTTGTACTGCGCAAGCCGGGTATAGGCACTATCTTGAAACCAACGGCACGCTGCCCGATGCCTTGGAGGATATTATCGATTATATCGATATCGTCGCTATGGATATAAAATTGCCCAGTTCCTCCGGCGTGGGGGAGTTATGGCAGCAGCATAAGAGATTTTTAGAGGTTGCATCTAAGAAAGAAGTTTTTGTTAAGATGATCATCAGCCAGACATCGAAAGAAACAGATTTGCGCGAGGCAATTGCCTTGATCCGCGCGGTTAATTTTGCAACGACCTTGGTGCTGCAGCCGAACAGCTGTGAGTCATGGGGTTCGTTGGGCGAAAGGCTCAATACCTTTCGGCAGATTTGCAGCGACAAAGGCATTGTCACCTGCGTTATCCCACAGATCCATAAATTAATAGGAGTTCCCTAATGAAAAAGAAACAAACCTATGAAGGATTGCAAAATTCGGTCAGGGTAATGGCAACGCCACGCATAGAAGTGTGGAAAAATCAGTATCCGGATAAAGAATATAGCATCTGTTTGGATGTGCCGGAGTTTACTTGCATTTGCCCGAAAACCGGCTTACCGGATTTCGCTGCCATTACGATCGAGTATTCTCCCGATGCCCATTGCATTGAACTTAAATCGTTTAAAATGTACACCATGTTTTTCCGTAACGTAGGCATTTTCCATGAGCACCTGATTAATAGGATGCTCGATGATTTTGTAAAGGCAAGCCATCCGCGCTGGGTGAAGATCACCGGCCGTTTTAATCCACGCGGAGGCATTACCACTACTGTGAGCGCTCACTATAGCCGATGATGAGAACAATTACCGCCGCTACTATTAAGTCTACCGTTGCGCAATTGTGCAAAGAGGCGAATCTGGTTTTGCCTCATGATGTGCTGCTTGCGTTACGTAGGGCTGCTGCATCCGAAACTGACCGTCGCGCCAAAGGCATCTTACGGGCCACCATTGATAATGCCCTCATCGCGCATAAGCAGCATCTGGCTATATGTCAGGATACGGGCATGGCATGCGTATTTGTAAAGCTGGGGCAGGATGTGCGGGTGCTCGGCAATTTATCTCGTGCTATTAATCAGGGCGTTGCCCAAGGGTATAAAGAAGCGTGCTTAAGAAATTCCATTATTAAGGATCCCTTAATGCGTGCGACTCCTGCATTTCAGCCGGCGATTATCCATACTGAACTTGTGCAGGGAAATAAGATGAGCATAACGGTGCTGCCAAAAGGGTTTGGCTGTGAGAATAAAACCCGTCTCGTTATGCTTAATCCAACAGCGAGCTGGGATAAAGTTAAGGATTTCATTATCGATACTGTTAAGGCAGCAGGCCCGGATGCCTGTCCGCCGTATATTATTGGTGTAGGGATCGGCGGCACTGCAGAGCACGCGTGTTTATTGGCAAAAAAGGCGCTGTTAAAAAACATCAATTCTCGATACTCACAACTCAATGCTAAACTTGTCCGCTTGCAAAATAATCTATTAAAACAAATTAATGGTTTGAACATCGGACCGATGGGGCTGGGAGGTAAAACCACAGCGCTGGCAGTGAATATTGAGACGTATCCAACGCATATTGCTGGTTTGCCTGTTTGTGTGAACATTAGTTGTCATGCCTTACGCAGGGCAACGAAGGTACTCTAGTGATGAAGAGAATGAAAACAATAGCGCACTCGCATGTTTTGGAAAAACTAAAAGCCGGCTCTGTAGTCTTATTAAGCGGAACAATCTATACCGCGCGGGATCAGGCGCACAAACGCTTAGTTGAGGCGCTACGAAACAAAAGGCGGTTGCCTATTGATTTGCGAGGGGCAATCTTGTATTATTGCGGTCCGACAGGAACGCCCCGGGGAAAGATTATCGGTTCTTGCGGGCCAACCACCAGCGGCCGCATGGATGCTTTTACGCCTGCCCTTTTGCAGGCTGGTTTAAAGGGGATGATCGGAAAGGGCAATCGCAATGAAGATGTCTTGGCCGCAATAAGAAAATATAAAGCGGTTTATTTTCTGACATACGCTGGTTGCGGGGCGCTGTTATCTCGCTATGTGACCAAGAAAACATTGGTCGCTTATCCTGATTTAGGGCCTGAGGCGATGTATCAATTAACCGTAAAAGATTTTCCCCTGATTGTGGGGATTGATGCGCGGGGGTGGAGTATTTATAAATAAACCCTAAATCCGAAATCCTACACACTTAACATACTCAAAATCCTAAACCCAAATGTTCCAAACATAGTTGTTTTGTGCTTTGAGTTTTGTATTTATGATTTGTTTAGCATTTAGGATTTAGAGTTTAGAGTTTAAACTTTAATTATAATATTTTGATACGGAAAGTTCACATAATGAAAGCGAGGAATTAATGATTCGTTTAGATGGCAGGGAGGCGGACAAATTGCTCAAGGTTACCATTACGCGCAATTTTATTAAATACCCCGAGGGTTCATGTTTAATTGAATTGGGCAATACCAAAGTTATTTGCAATGCTTCGGTTGAAGAGGGCGTTCCGCCTTTCTTGAAAAACACCGGGACGGGCTGGGTGACTGCTGAGTATGGCATGTTGCCGCGATCGTGCGCCCAGCGGATCCAGCGGGGGAAAGATTCAGGGCGTACCTATGAGATCCAGCGATTAGTCGGCAGGTCGCTACGTTCAGTTACGGCAATGAAAGAAATGGGGGAGCGTACTATCTGGATCGATTGTGACGTGATCCAGGCTGATGGCGGCACGCGCACCGCCTCGATCACGGGCAGTTTTATTGCCCTGGTTGATGCCTTGAATGTGTTGAAAAAGAATAAAATGATCAGCAAGATTCCCATTAACGATTTTGTTGCTGCAACCAGCGTTGGCATTGTTAATGGCGCGGTTCTGCTGGATTTGGCTTACGATGAAGATTCAAAGGCCGAAGTTGATATGAATATCGTGATGACGGGTAAGGGTGAGTTTATCGAGATACAAGGGACCGCAGAGCGTAAAACATTCAGCAAGGATAAGATGGATGGGATGCTCAAACTTGCCCAACAGGGCATCGCAGAGCTCATCGCTATGCAAAGAAGCCTTTTAACAGGTATTATCTGATCATCGCCTGCGTTATTCACAAGCGGGGGAGGTTTAATCCTCCCCTATTAATTCGGGGAAGCAAATGAAAAAAACATTGAAGATCGCAACCATAGTGATTATTATTCTGGCGCTCTTGTATGGATCATTGAATGTTTTTATGATGGTAAAGGGCAAAGATTTACTTACGAAAAAGTTGCAGCAGGCTTTAAAGCAGGAAGTCAGTATTGGGCATGTTGTGGTTTTATTCCCCGCCAATCTTATTATAAAAAATATAGAGGTTAAGGGATTGGTTAAGGCAGAATCTGTGTTTGCCGGCGCCGGGGCGGTTGATGTCTTCCGCAGAGATTTTTATTTGTCGCAGATAAACGTTGTGCGTCCGCACGTCACTTTGACTAAGAGTCGTTTTGCCAAGGCTGCGGCAGTAGTGGTGCCGACAGGCGAAAAGAAAAAAGATCAGCCTGATAAGAAGCCAAAACAACAGCAGTCGCCGTTTGAGTTTTTCGTTGGCAGAATACATGTTGTTGATGGCACTTGCCATTATATTGATGATGATCCTAATAGCAATAACATCGCTGTAACGATAGAGCATGTTAATGTCGCTGCGACAAACATCAGTTCTCGTTTGGGGGGTAGGCGGCTATCCCGTTTTTCATTGACTGGCGATATACCTTGGCAATCAGGCAACGAAAAAGGGGTAATCGCTGTATCGGGATGGACTAATTTTCATGAGCGTCAAATCCAGGCAAAGGCAACGTTAACCAATGTTGATGCGGCAGTTATGCAGCCATATATTGCCCAATGGCTGAACATGGAAGAAATGAAGCTGCAGCATGGCAGGCTTAATTTTTCAAGCGATATCCAAGGAAAAAATACTGAATTAATTGCTGATTGCAATATTTCCTTGTCAGATATAGCATTTAAGAAAAAAGAAAGCGATGAAAAGAAATTTAATGTTGAGAAATTCATTGGTGGAATTTTGCAGGCAGCCGGCAACACGATTCAGTTTCATTTTAGGTTTAAAACAAAATTGCCAGAACAATGGAATTAGTGGTAGCAACTAAAAACTTAAAGAAGCTTGAAGAGATTCGGCAGATCTGGAAGGGATGTGGTTTGACGATCACCTCATTGGCGGATTATGCCAGTACGCCTCGTATAATTGAAAACAAAAAGACCTTTCGAGAGAATGCGATAAAAAAAGCAATTACCATTGCTCGCTTCACGCGCAAGCTTACACTGGGGGAAGATTCGGGACTCTGCGTTGATGCTTTAGGGGGTAAACCGGGCGTGTATTCCTCGAGATTCTCCGGCAAGAATAAGAGCGATGCGCAGAATAACGCAAAGCTGTTGAAGATGCTTCAAGGCGTTGCTATGCAAAAGCGCAAGGCTTACTATGCCTGCGCAGTTGCATTGGCTGATGAGTATGGGTTAGTGGGGGTGGTTGAAGGTCGGTGTTATGGTCGGATTGCCCTTGAGCTTAAGGGCAGCGCTGGTTTTGGTTATGATCCGTTGTTTCTTATCCCACGGTATCATAAAACATTTGGCCAACTCGGCGACCGTATTAAGCATACGATGAGTCATCGTTGTCTTGCTTTGCGCAAGGCAAAGGTAATTTTAGAGAAATATATTGAGCGCAAGAAGCGCAGTTGATATAATAAAATTTTCCACGGGGCGAGGTCGTCCGCCACTAAGGCGTTGGCGGATTTCGTCCGCCACTAAGGCGTTGGCGGATTTCGTCCGCCACTAAGGCGTTGGCGGGCTTCGCCACGAAGCTAATGAAAACACGGGGCGTGGCTCAGTTTGGCTAGAGCGCTTGCTTTGGGAGCAAGAGGTCGACAGTTCAAGTCTGTCCGCCCCGATTAACTAGCTTATGTACGTTTATATCCTTAGAAGCAAACAAGATCATTGCTTTTATGTAGGCTCCGCAAATGATGTTGAAAAGCGAGTGAACCAACATAATAAAGGATACAGTAAATCGACTACTTTGAAAAGACCTTGGGAATTAGTGCGCGTAGAGAAATTTGAGAATAGTTTGCTTGCATTAAAAAGAGAGAAGTTTCTAAAAACGGGTAAGGGAAGACTCGTATTAAAGAATATTTGTTCTCTTGAATGAACTTTGGCTAGAGCGCCCGCCACTAAGGCGTAGGCGGGCTTCGTCCGCCACTAAGGCGTTGGCGGACGGGCGCCAAAGATCTAGTGGCGCCCGCTTGCTTTGGGAGCAAGAGGTCGACAGTTCAAGTCTGTCCGCCCCGATTTTACTTCGCCTATCAACATATAAAGAGATGGAGGGAGGCACTAGTGAAAATAAACAAGTTTTTGTGCGTGGCAAGTGTTATACTTTTGGCGGGAGCAAATTACTTTGTGTGGGCTGGACCTTTGACTTCAGGCGAAGCAGGCGAGCGTTTTAAAGAAGGCGTTAAGGCGCAAAAAGAGCATAATTATACCAATGCCAACGTGTTTTATCAAAAAGTGTTTTTGTTAGATCCGGGAAACAAAGATTACAAAAAGTTCATCACTAATAATTTCGGGCTCATGATGGTCGAGCAGGGCGATCTTGATCGTGCCGAGGCTGCTTTTCGGGAAGTGCTTGCCCAAGACCCCTCATATAAGCCAGCGCAAATAAATTTAGGCCTTGTCATAGACAAGCAAGGAGACCGCCTGAAGAGTCTGGAGTATTGGGCGAGCCTATTTAAGTGGGAAGAGATGAAGCCGAAGGATTTTATTTTGCAGGAAACAGTGAAGTAGGGGTAGTTAATAGTTTAAATACGTAACTAAGAAAGGATTCTTAACAAGTACCTTGATCTGCGCCTGTAGCTCAAATGGATAGAGCAACTGCCTTCCAAAGGAGCCTCTGTGTGGAATAAAACACATAGAGTGAATGTGGCTGTATGCAAGAAAATCCTAAGGTTTTCCCCGGATCACTTGCAGGCAACCGTTTAACTTGCAGGTATTCGAATTGCCCAGAGAGGAGGTGAGTGTGCATCACACGAAAGTGAAGGCTGATCTTGGCGTTGCAAAATGCATATCTGATCTTGTGAGTAAGGGATACGTACCTTGCATCCCTCTATCCGAGCATCAACCGTACGATATTGTCGCAATCTCAATGAAGGGAGATGCTTTTAAATTACAAGTGAAGTATGCTTCTTTGCAGGATAATGGAACGATAGAGATTAAGTTCAGGACAAGTTGGGCCGACAAACATGGAACCCATACAAAGTATTACGGGGAGCATGATTTTGATTATTATGCAATCTATTGTCCTGAGAAAGATATTGTTCTCTATATCCCGAACAGCAAAAAAGGACCGAAAATTGTTCGTTTCGACAAGACTCGTAACAACCAGCTTAAAAATGTCCGTTGGGCAAACGATTACCAAGAAGTAAACGAGAGTCCTCAGAGACTATACGCCACACGTCTGAAATGACGAAGACATAGTCCAGACCGCAACAATAGGCCGAAGGAATTCGGTGCGGTATGCTAAGCAGTAGGTTGGCCGTTCGATTCGGCCCAGGCGCATGATTTACCCGCTATACCGAAGTCAGTAAATCACTCCGAGCATCGTAATCTTTAGTTCTGATGCGAGGAGGATGTTTGATGGGCCGATCTTTTGTAGTTTTGCTTTCAAAGGATATGGCCCAGGCGCATAATTGAGCGATAAACAAGATGAAGCTCTGGATTAAAATACTTTTTGCTGGCATCTTTCTCCTCGCAGGTATTTTTACTGCATCGTATGTTTTCTTGGTAGTTAAAGGGCAAGGCCTGATTACCGAACAGCTTGAGCGTATCACCCATCGTAAGGTAACCATCGGCCAGTTCAATATTCAATCGCCGCTTACTATTGAGATTAAGCAATTAAATATAGACGGATTTGCAAGCGCCGATTCGTTGTATATCTATCCTAGCATTCTCGGTTTTCTATCGGGTTACGTTGTTTTTAATGAAGTTGTAATCAATAAACCGCGCGTACAGTATACAAAAACAATTCCTACAGTTATTGACGCTAGCACAACACTTGCCCTCACTCCTTCGATCGCAAAGTTAAAGCAAAAATACCCTTTACGGTTTATAGTAAAAGATCTTAGGATACAGGATGGGGCGCTTACGGTTATTGATCAGACAGTGGCTCCTGAAGGCCTGAAGTTGTCGTTTCAAGATATCACGGTTCATGTCAGCAATTTACTGTATTTAGTTTCTCGTTCGGCTGTAACCACGTTTGAAATAAAAAGCAATTTCCCTTGGCAGCAAAGTAAGGACGTGGGCCGCATTGCAATCACAGGATGGGTGAATGTTTTTAAGAAAGACATGAAATCAACCGTGAAGATAGAGGGCATCAACGGTGTTTATATATTTCCGTACGTATCACCTTGGTTTTCCGGTTTGGATCTAAAAAAGGCACGCATTGAGCAAGCCAAGCTTAATTTCTTCGGCGATATTAATGGCCTCAATAATGATGTGACTATTGATGGTCAAATAGAGCTTGTGGATATCGTGCGTAAACCCGTAGAGGCAGAAGAAGTCGGTCCTGATATTAAGATCGCAGACAGGGAAATGAATTTCTTCTTGGCGTTTAATGAAGGTAAGATCGTGGTTAAGTTTAAGTCAAAGACGGCAATGGATAGGCCAGAATTCCGTTTGATTGATATCAAGATGGCGTTTGAGGAAAAAGTGCTTGAGGCGCGCAAGGCTGCCGGCATTAAGCCAGCAGATGTGTTAGGCATTCCTGCAAAGGTTGTTACGGGGACGTTCAAAGGATTTGGTGACGTAACCTCCGCATTGATTATGGGCACTGTTTCTGCGGGTAAAGAAATAGGTAAGGCTGTCGGCGCTGCTTTCCGACGCGAGAAATGAAGTTGATTGTTTTATTTTTTTTGATATAGTAGGGTGTAATGGTGGCTATAGCTCAATTGGTTAGAGCGTCTGACTGTGGCTCAGAAGGTTTGCGGGTTCGATCCCCGTTAGCCACCCCAAATGTTACCCTCATACGAACACAGGCTCAAGGGAGCCACGGCGTATGAGGGTTTTTCTTTTTCTGAGGTAGAATCAAGGGTAAAACCCTCAGAAATGGTTGATTTTGTGAAATATCTGCAAAAATATGCGGATATTCAACCAAGAACCTATTGGTATGAAACACCTATCTACAGGATTTTCCGGAACGCCCGACAGAGATTTTGCTTTGGAAATCGCCCTGAAGACCTAGAGCATATTGCTATAATTGAAAAAAGGGCTTGGGAAAGTCATTTAGCTCACCTCAATCGCTTAGAACGTTTTCCCCTTGATAAAGCTGAATATTACATAAACCTGAAGGACTCTCACGGCGTTAATAGCATCAGGGCTTTGGGTAAGCTTACAGGTGAGGACTGGTCATACATTGCTAAGATCTTAAGAACCCTGGAACTTCCAGAGCCAATCAAAGATTTTCTACGAAACAATAAGAATAACCCTGCCATCATTCAATTCTTCCATCTGCGGAAACTACTTGATATAGTCCGACAGGGCGAAGAGCGCTTACAATTAGGGCGATTCAGAGAGCTTATGCAGGAGTTTGAGGATAGCAGTTTAGGAGTGCTGACAGAATGATTCCCACAGGCATATCACCCACAGAAGCAGCTTTTGAGGTTATCGGTTTGGTCAATGCTAAGTCAATAATCGATTTCTTGTTTTTTGAAACGAAAATAGGCTTAGCTATCTTTCTCATAGGGCTTTTGATTTCTTTGTGGAGATCAGTTAAGGAAACAGATTTTTCAGTTTTGTGGAGTTATTTGATTATGTTTTGTATCCTTTTGTTTATTTTTATTAAGCCTATGGCTACGCTGGAAAACGCCACTTCTACCATGGAAGCAGCCGGCTGGAAAGGCACAAGTACCCAGGATAGCCTAAAAGAAGCCTTTATTGACTCTGGCAAGGCTCGTGCAAGCTCTTTAGGCCTTGTGTGTATTAGCCAGGGCTACAATGCTATTGTTTACGGCACAATAAGCGCTATTACACGGGTCACCCAACAGAAGGATTTTAACTATCTTAATAATCCTTTTATTGTAAATAAGGTTTCTATATATCTGCAGCATTTTAACAGTGAAGGTATCAAAAAGGACAATGCCTTAAAGAAGAACCTTGAGGAATTCTTGAGGAATGATTATCCGCAGACCTTGGGGAGAATGATTAATAACAATAACACTCAAGGCAAGGTAAGCAAGAAGTGGTGGCCCGGGGATGAAGAAGTGATAGCAAGCTATGACTTGGATCAGCGGAAGCGCTGGGAAGCTTTGGATTCAAAGTTGACCGATTACATCAAAACAGAGATAGACAAATTAGGCGCCAAAGGGCCATTTAC
Source organism: Candidatus Omnitrophota bacterium (assembly GCA_017995695.1). GTDB lineage: Bacteria > Omnitrophota > Gorgyraeia > Gygaellales > Profunditerraquicolaceae > JAGOIJ01. Next base: position 15,077 of record JAGOIJ010000011.1, read on the forward strand.
CAATCTCTTCATAGACTACAAAGCAATCAAGATAAAGCTTCTTGCCGGACATACTGAAAAGTCAGCAATAGATATGGCCTCAAATATGACCGGCTACGGCATAGAACCTAAGACTGTCAGGCTAAGTTGGATAATGAGGCAACCGGCCAGCTGGCTGGCGTATGCATCATCGTTTGTAGGGCAGTTCTTTTCAACCACGTTATCTGAGTTTATGATTAAGGCTTTGCCGTATTTACAGGGCTATGCGGTGATGATCATTTATAGCCTGTTTCCGTTCACTTTATTGCTCTGTCTTTTGTTTGGGACATTCAGCATTTTAAAGGAGTATTTTATCTATCTGTTTTGGGTAAAATCCTGGGTTATTGTCTGGGCCCTGATTCACTATGCATCTGTTTATATGTCAACCCTGCAGGCAAGCCTTGCTTCCGGCACTACTTCTTGGTTCTTTGAGAAGCCATATTTTAATACCGTGACAGGAGTGCTTCTTGTGATGTCTCCAGGGATAGCCTGGTTTATGACTAAAGGGATACTGACCGGCATAGGTGAAGCTGCCACAGCATTGACTCTTCATGCGGATAAGGGAGTGGGTAAGGTAGGTTCTAAAATAGGAGTTTAGATGGTTAAATTAATTCGCAAATTAATTTTCAAGAAATTAGCAGCAACATACGAATTTATCGATTTTGAGTACGCTAATTATTTTGCTAATTATTTTTTAAGTATGTTTATTACCCCCAAGCACTTAAAGCTCGCGGCGGGCGGTGGCCTACGAGGCGCCTTTTTCAACAACCCTCTCGAAGGCTACCGCACGCCAGTCCCAATCAAAATCCACCAAACCACCCAACCAACAAAACCCTTTAATCAGGGCGGGGCTAGAAAGGTATTGTTATGAGAAGAGGAAGATTGACTAAGGAAGAACAGGCACGTAGAATCAAGGCGTTATTAATATTTATTTATACATTTAGATATGCGACAAGGAAGCAGTTGGAGATGTTTATTCAGCTTATAATGAATCTGTCGTTTACCCGTTGGCTTATACATTACTCTATCAGCGAAGGATTTATAGATGCTTATTACGAGCCTTTATTCAAGACAAAAATCTTCTATCTGACTAATAAAGGCAGGGAAATGATTTCCGATCAAGCCATGGTTGAGCATTACTATTTTGAGAAGTCTCATGCCGGGTTAAATACCTTTATCCATCACAACAATATGGTAGAGGCTTTTATGCTGCTTAAAAGCCATCTTAACATCAAAGAATGGGTATGCGAATGGGATTTAAGAAGAGGCAAGCGTCCGGGCGAGAAGATCCCCGACGGCCTGATAACTTTAGCTAACGGCCTTAATATGGCTTTGGAAGTGGAAACCCGCTATAAAACCCTGGGAATTCTAAAAACATTTGTTAAGAAGTACCGCTACGATATCGAGAAGATTTCCAAGTACAATTGCCTCATGGTTGTGGCTTCAAGCAGGTTCAATTATGAAGGCTTAAGGATGAGGTTTTATAATATAGTGCCAGAGTTCTGTTCAAGGTTTCTTATCCTGGCTGACTTGGGAATGCTTGAGCTGGGGATGTGTTTTTATCAGGGCAAGATGATGCATATTGAAGAAGCGATAAAGTTATTAAAAGAAGGAATAGAAACTCATGGACAAACCGCTTAGTTTAAAAGAAAAGTTTATAAGGTTGCTAATATTGATTCCGTTATTCTATATCGGTTTTGGCTGGTATGTCGGTATCAACTACGGACGAAAGGGTGTCATTTTGGGGCCCTTTGAGAATATTCCAGTAGTTATGAAGACCAGTCTCTTAGGCTCGTCCTTAGAGGATATCTCTGGCAGCAAGGCTTTGGTTATGGTTGTGCCGCCACATGAGGCTGCTAATCCTGATCCGGATTCAACCTATTTTAAGGTATCCGGATATTTTGAGGTGCCCGGAACGTGGAATTTTGACTTTTCGCCTTCAGGAAGCGATATCGCTCTGCCAAAGACTTTTGCCATGACCGGAGAATATTCACGGGCTATAGCTTACGAGCTTAAGAATCCTAAGAAAAGATTGGGAAGCTTGTCAGTAAGAGAGCTTAGCGATCTTCTTAAGGCATCAGGCAGGACTAAAGATGCGCTGGCTTTGGAGCCTTATTTATTTCTTGAGAGGCTCGAAAAGAAATACCCCTGGCTCTACTCTGACACGGTGCTCGTTTCAAGAGCCATGGGGAATAGCTTTAAAGATAACGGCTTTCCTTATGATGTTTTAGGGTTGGCAGGGATAGTTGTTTTCTTTGTGGTTATGGCAACAAGGAGTTTTTGGCTGTGGTTTTATTACTTGTTTTGGGTGTTTGCTTATTGGTTTGGCAGGATTGGTTACCATGATATAAACCTGGCATTTAGTAATGACGGCTGGCAGGTGATTCTCTGGAGTTTCTGGAATGGTTTTATCATGAAAGAAGGAAGGATATTTTTGGTGATTGCTTTTGGTTTGTCAGTTGTAGGCTTTGGCGCATTGGGTTTTATCTATCTCGTCAAACACGTAATACCGCGCAAGAGACGGGAACTGGAGGACTTCTTAAAAGTTGACAAGGAAACGCAAAAAAGAAAAGAGCTTTCCATCGAGACTGTTGAATTTAAGAAAGTCCGCTTCGATATCAACAAAAAGCTGAATCAGTACGCCAAGACGGATAAATATTTTCTTGCTGTCTCAGATGATAAGCAGGATGTTGTTGTAGAAGAAAATATCCTTAACCGACATCTGCACGTCTTAGGCCCCACAGGAGGCGGAAAAACTTCCCTGGTGATACTTCCTTTAAGCAGGCAGGCCATAGAAAAAAGAAGAGGCTGCTGCTTTATAGATTTTAAGGGAGATGAGGTTTTTAAGAAGTATGTTCAGGAGAAAGCGAGGCAAGCGGGAAAGAAATTTTATTATTTCAGCATTGACCCTAACGAGCCCTCAATAGGGTATAATCCGCTCTCCTCAGGAGATATTCATTCCAAGGTCGACAGGATTATGACTGCCCTAGAGCTTATTTATCAGGGCCCGGCCGGTTTTTACTCTAATGTCCAGGCAATGGCCTTCATCGGATTATTAAAGGAAAAAATTCAGGAGAACAAGGAGATAAATTTTCTTTCGGTCAAAGAGGCCTTGGAGAATCCTGCCTTTTTAGACAGGACAGATGTAAGCGCACAGGAAGTTAAGGGACTCTTGGCCGCGGTGTCTTGGATTGCAGGGATAGATGTGATAAACAAAACTGAACTAGATTTAGCCAAAGTGATTAAAAATGGCGATGTGGCTTTCTTTGCCCTAAAGAGCCAGGTGAACACGCGTTTGGCTGAAGCAATAGGCAAGATGCTCATTATTGACCTTAAATCACAGGCTGTATTCCGCAAGGAAACCGATCCACCATTTTTTATCTTCATTGATGAGTTCCAGAATTTGGCTTGTTCTCACTTTGTGGATGTGATCTCTAAAGTAAGGAGCGCTAACTTTTGCCTGGTACTTTCAAATCAGTCGAGGGGGAATCTTTCCAATGTATCGAATGCTTTTGAGAACGCGATTTTTACCAATACCGCGACCAAAGTAATCTTCATGCAGGAGGACCCGCATGACTCAAGGTTCTGGTCGGATAAAACAGGCCAGACTACCTATCAGGATAAAACTGTGCTGCAGGTGGATAATATAAGCAGCGATAAAGCCGGAGCCAAGCTTGACGGTTTAAGATCCGCCCAGGGCAATATCCGGACAGCGGTTAAGAATTACATTTCAGAGAATGTGTTTTTAAGGCTGCCGTTTTCAAAGAGTGTTATTTTTTCAAGGGAAAAGCTTACGGTAATCGCAAACCATGAGTTCTTGTTTGACAAAAAAGAAAGAGATAGGCTTATCGCAAGCCCGTTTGAATATGACAATAAACCAAAGGAGGGGTGAGTAATGTTTAAACAAATCAACAGGAAGAAGTTTATGGTTAGGATTTTTGCGGTATTGTGTCTCGTGCTTGGGTTATCCATCTTGTCTGCGCCCTATGTCTTTGCCCAGATAAGCACAACCCAGGAGCAGCAGGTGGTGAGCGACTTTGCCACGTTTATCATCAATATTCTCACAGGGCCGGTATCAAAAATCCTGGGGGCGATACTTTTGATTGGAGGGGTAATCGCGCTTTTAAACGGCAAGCAGGGTGTGGCAATTGCCTGCGGTTTCGGGTTTATGATATTGATGTTCATACCTAAGATACTGGAAGGGTTGTTTAAGCAGTAATGAGAAAATGCCTGCGTACCATTGATAAGCCGCTGCTTCTTTTTGGGCTCGAGCCGGAAGATGTGGGTATTTTGGCTTTAGCCTGCGGCTCGATGATACTTTTCTTTGATACTTTTTACGCAGGGATAGTTTTCTTTGGCGGCTGGATGTTTTTAAGATTAATCAAACAGGGTAAGCCTCAAGGATACCTTACACATTTGTTTTACAAACATGGTGTGAAAATAAAAGGCTTAATTGATCCGCCAAAGAAAATAAACAGGTATTCGGTTTTTAGGAGAGAGGGTTAGATATGCAGATGCAGAATTTTACAATACCAGAATTATTATTGGTTGTTGGTATCGTTGTCTTATATTTCTTGCCGAGTTTGGTAGCCTTTTTAAGGCAGCATAAAAATAAGCTCGCAATATTTTTATTAAATCTGCTTTTGGGCTGGACTATTCTGGGGTGG
>JAGOIJ010000150.1 GCA_017995695.1 Candidatus Omnitrophota bacterium
CCTGCTTTTTAATGCCGGCGATGCCATTGACATTGAGCTCTTTGGCCAATTTGTTCAACTCCGAGATTTTCATGTCTTTTAATTCACTGATATCCAATTTCTCCACCACTTCCTCCTTAAGTATCCCGTCAGAGACGGGAGCATTAACCCGAAGCCCGACGCCATGGGGACACGCATGAACGCCGTGGTAAAGCAAGGGGCACATTCACTTTTCTTAACAATACATCAACCTGCTGGCGCGCGTCTTGCACGCTGCCACTATTATCTATGATAAAATCCGCGAAGCGGATCTTCTGTGATAAAGGCATCTGCTGACGAATCCTAGCCAGAATTGCCTTTTCCGAAAGCCCTGTTGCCTTACGCAGACGCTGCAGCTGGTCTTTTCTGCGGCTCGTAACGACGACGACCAGATCCATGGCTGTATGCAACCCCGATTCAATTAATAAGGGAGCATCAACAACAACATAACGCGCAGTCGTATGGGCAATCCCGGCTTTAACCAACCGAATAACCTTCGGATGAATAAGGCGGTTGAGTTTTACCAGCTCCTGCTTGTTGCTAAAAACGCGCTCGGCAAGCGCTCGCCGATTAATACGTTTGTTTCGACGCACAATCCCTGAGCCAAACAAAGCAACGACCTTGTTATACACCGCTGTGCCCGGCGCCAACAAACCGCGGGCTATGCGATCCGCGTCAATGACTGTTGCGCCGCGCCGTTTTAAAAGCGAAGCAACCGTTGACTTTCCGCTTCCAAAACTTCCCGTCAAACCAATGACAACCTTTTTATAAGCGGCTTTTTTTTGCCCTCTCATACAAACGGACATATTCTTTTGCTGAAGCATCCCAGGAAAAATTATATCCCATCGCTTTCTTGACAAGTGACTTCCATCCTGTCTTATTCCCATAGCTTTCAAGCGATTTCTTTACGGTCTTTAAAAGATCCTCTTTCGTATAGGTATCAAAGATAAACCCGTTGTCCTTATTAACCGTATCGGCAAGCCCTCCGGTCTTAAACACAAGCGGAATGGTTCCGTAGCGCAGGCTGATAAGCTGGCCTAACCCGCACGGCTCATACCGTGAAGGCATCACAAAGATATCCGAACCAGCGTAAATCTTGTGCGCTAATTGATCATCGAACTTAAGATTCAGGGCGATAACCTTAGGATACTTTTTGACCATTGACTCCATGATCTCGTGGTACTTGAGGTCTCCGGTTCCTAAAATAACCAACTGCACGTTAAGATTGCAGATCTGGTCGATATCTTCCGCTAAGATATCAAAACCCTTTTGCTCAGCCAGACGCGAGACAATACCCAATAGAGGGACATCGCTCTTAACGGGAAGATTGCAAAGACGCTGCAGATCAGCCTTGGAGGCAGCCTTGCCTGTCAGATCGCTTGCCGAATACGTTGCTGCGATATACTTATCGGTCTCGGGATTCCAGATCGAATAATCCAGACCATTAAGAATACCAAAGACATCGCTCTTGCGTTTATTCAAAATACCTTCCATGCCAAACCCAAATTCCTGCGTCTGGATTTCCCGGCTATAGGTTGGACTGACCGTATTAATGACATCGGCAAACACCAGCCCGCCTTTTAACAAATTAATCTTATTGTAATATTCCAGCATCTCAACATTAAAAAGACCCCAATCAAGGCCAAGCTTAGGAAACTCCTCCTTAGCAAAAAGCCCCTGATAGCCGATATTGTGAACCGTGATAACTGTTTTGGTATTCTTAAAAAAAGCATCCTGAGAGAAAAGCGATTTAAGATACACCGCAATCAAGGCAGTTTGCCAGTCATGCAGATGCATAATATCCGGCTTAAGGTTTACTTCTTTAAGAAGCGAGAAAGCCCTTTTGCAAAAGAAAGCAAAACGCTCAAGGTTATCGGGATAGTCGCCGGTCTTGTCGCCATAGAGATTATCGCGTTTGAAATATTCATCGTTCTCGATGAAATACACTTTTATATTTTTGCCAATACGAGAAGTTGCAATATCCTTGCTGACCCGGGTAATAGAAAACTTGGCATCCTGGATCGCCTTGTAACGAGGCATAATCACCACGACTTCGCAGCCTGCCTGCTCTAAGGCTATGGGCAATGCGCCGGCTACATCAGCCAAGCCGCCGGTCTTTGCAAATGGCACCACTTCCGATGCTACAAATGCAATCTTCATTTCATCTCCTCCATTTCTAGCCAGTTTTTCCCTTGTTTTATCGCAACCCTTATGGGAACATCCAACGCTAGCACATTCTCCATCCTATCTTTGACCAAGGCCGTAAGCTCCGGCATCTCCTGCGCAGGAACTTCAAACACCAGCTCATCATGAATCTGCAAGATCATCGTTGCTGACAGTCCTCGAAGCTTTAGCTGCTGGTGGATCTGAATCATGGCCAGTTTAATCAAATCGCTGGCCGAACCCTGAATCGGGGTATTAATTGCCTGCCGCTGGGCCATCTGACGAATGCTTTGGTTCTTATTATTGATTTCGGGCAGGTATCTGCGCCGGGAGAACATCGTCATAACAAAACCATTACTTTGCGCGAACTGAATCTGTTTATCGATATATTCTTTTACGCCGGGATAACGCAAAAAATAAGCGTCGATAAAAGCCTGCGCTTCGGTAACAGGGATTTCAAGATCCCGCGCAAGGCCAAAAGCACTTAATCCATAGACAATCCCAAAATTAACCCGCTTGGCCATCTCGCGCATCGTAGTATCGACTTCCTGCTCAGGGATGCCATGCAACAAAGCGGCAGTAGCCGTATGGATATCCTTTCCATGTTTGAAAGCGTCGATCAAAAACGCATCCTTTGAAAGATGCGCAAGAATACGCAATTCAATCTGCGAATAATCGCAAGAGACAAGACGCAGGTTTTCAGCGGGCGCAATAAAAGCCTTGCGGATCTGCCTGCCGATATCTGTCTTAACCGGGATATTCTGTAAGTTCGGATGCGTTGAACTTAAGCGCCCGGTCTCGGTAACCGTCTGATTAAATGAGGTATGCAACTTACCCGTTGCTTGATCAACTAACGCAGGCAAGGCATCAATATAGGTATTCTTTAACTTTGTCAGCTGGCGATACTCAAGCAGCATCTTGGGCAAGGCATGCTGGCTGGCTAATGAACGCAGCACCTCCTCATCAGTTGACGGCCCTGTCTTACTGCGCTTAGAAACCGGAAGAGCTAATCTTTCAAATAGCACTTCGCGCAACTGTTTTGGCGAATTAAGGTTAAACTGGCCTCCGCTCAATGCGTAAATCTGGCTGACTAACACGCTAAGCCTTTTTTCGATTTCGCGGGAAAGCGAGGCAAGGAATGGCAGATCCAAAGACACGCCATGGATCTCCATTTCAGCTAAAACCTCAACAAGCGGCATTTCAATATCGGAAAAGAGTTTGTTGAGAGATTTTTCTTGCAGTTCCTGTTCCAGGCGCGCCTGTAATTCCACCACCAGACGCGCTGCTTTCTGCGCATCAATAACGATCGCTGAATCAATGGTGCCTAAATATGTCCAGGCAAGATCTGTAAGTTTATAGTCAGGCAACGCAGGATTAAGCAGATGCGCGGCAATCAGTGTATCAAAATAAAGACCAGCGCAGACGATGCCTTCTTTAGCTAGACCCACCTTTATTTTTTTAAGATCATGTCCGCTTTTCTTTATAGCGGCATCAGCCAAGAGCGCTTGTACTACCTTGCCACCGGCCCGCTGCTTAAAGAATGTCCCTTTCAGATACAATACCAGGTCATCCAAATGTTCCCCGGCAACAACCAACGTGTCAGCGCTTGCGCCCAGCTTTTGTATTTCCTGATCTGATAACTCCTGCACGATTGCCTCATCGTGCTGCGCCTCTTCAACGACAAGACCCTTTAACAAGCTTTTAAACTCAAGCTGTTTAAATAAACGAAACAACTTGCGCTCATCGGGTTTGTTGCGCTTAACTTTTTCTAAACTGAAATCGACATCTACCGCGCTATCGAGCGCAGCCAATTCTTAGTTTAATATAATCCGATCTTTATGCGCAATAATTGCCGCGCGTAGCTTCTCTTATGCAATCTTCTCGGGTTCTGCCAACAACGCCTCAAGAGTCTGAAACTTTTT
>JAGOIJ010000012.1 GCA_017995695.1 Candidatus Omnitrophota bacterium
GGCCATAACTACGATTGCGCCAACGTTACGATACGTAATCGGTGAAGATACCCCGGGCGTTAGGCGTGCTGTTGTTTCGCTGAATCCTTCTGAAAGCTCCTGGAACGCAGGCTTGGCGCGGCCGGTATCATCAAATAACTCAAGATCTTCTTCGGAAGGATGAATTTCTCCATTCTTCCAAGATTCTCCCCTGCGCTCATGCCAGATAGCGCCCACTAATACCTTCGGAAACTCATTGTTTGCTGCGTCAGCAGCGCCTGCCATGAATTTAGATAGCGCTTTAATTGCGTTTGATGCAAATGCTGCCTGACCTTCTTCTCCTATGGCGCCAAATGAAGATTCGCCAAATTCACTCAACACCACCGGTTTCTTAAGGTGCGCAGCCAATCGAATATGATAACCAAACTCTCTTGTTAATTCATCAACACTCATCACTCGGCGCGCGGGCCGGCCTTCATTCCAATTTGGATAAAGATTAAGCGCAATACCGCTAAAGTTAGCAACATGGTTCTGCATTAAATCAAAAATTTGCTCGCTCATGCCTCCGTGGCCCAAGAAAACAGGGTGCGCTGCATCCTTACCTATATATAGGGCAGCAAGCTCATCCATAAACTTATAATATTCCGCAGGGCTCAAACTGATTGTATCCCAGGCGTTACCGCCAAAACGCTTGGTCCCGGCGCCAGGGCAATAATAATCGTTTTCATTGCCCAACTGCGCAAATAACACCGCTGCACCCAGCTCATTCAACTCCTGGCCAAGTCGCACGATGTCCTGCTTAACCTTTGCCAGATTCTCTGAAGAAGGATCAGCCAGATAAAATACGTTATTTTGGCCTGCATACAATCCGGCAAAACTTAACACCACAGCCTTGAGGCCGGTTTGTTTGTACACGCGCGCAATTAATTGTTTGAGTGCTTTGAAATCAGCGTTGGTAGGATTATTAGGAGGTAGATAGATTTTATAAACAGTGGTGCCAGCCTTAACAAGCTTGGCAGCAACGTCTTCAATCGGACTCACCACATCAAGAAAATCGGTATGAAAACTGGAAATATGCCGTGAACCGGTGTTCTGTTCTGCCGCGCCAAAAGCAAATTGTTTCTTATCGCCGACATTAAATACCCAGCCCTGATCAAGCTGCACAAGACTAACAGCGCCTTGAGGTGGCGCGCGGATCGATGGCGTTGCCTGCGTTTGCGATAAAGGAGCGACGGCATCCTGATGAGCGAGCGACCCCTCGGCAATAGCCGGCGGCACTTCAATGTTTGACTGCTGCGGCTTGCCACAACCCCATAAACCAAATACTGAACTTCCAGCCACTACCAAAAACCCTCTCCTGTTCATATCGCTCTTATCGGAAACAGGGCTACTGGCGTTATTTAACTTAACCACCACTTTGCCGGGATGATCAACGGACCCCTCTGCCATCGCGGTAATTAACTCAGGCAGCTGTCTTAAACTGATAACCCCTGAAATATTTCTTCGCACTAACGAACTGAATCTATATTGATTAAATAAACTGAAAGTCTGTAAGAACTCCTGTGTTGTTGTGCCGTATGCACCGCTTAAGTAGAAAATTTTGTTTTCTACCTCAATCAAAACCATCGGAATATTTTCTTTGCGCAGATTATCAATGTTTACGGCATTAAACTCGTCACCCTCTCTAGTCCCTCCATATAAATGTACGTAACCCGACGGCTTCACTAAGGCGATTCCCTTAAAGATGATACCGGTAGTAGCCAAGGTAGTAGTTACAACCACGAAATCAAATTGATCCTTATAGAGCATGGCATACTCCAAAGATCTAATGCGCTCTCTTACCAAAAGTTTGTTTGCATGTATAAAGGTGATTCTAGGATCAGGCTCAGGCAAATTAAATACTGTAGCTTCTCCCCTTAGATAGTCAACTAACCAGGCATAGGAAAGCCCTGCGTTCCCTGCGCCGATGATCGCAACTTTTTTCCCGCGGAAATCATTATAGCCAGTAATATTAAGCAGCCGCTTCACGCTGTGGAGAATACAGGAGAACGGTTCAGCGAACACCGCTATCACAGAAGGCATTCTCGCAGGCACACGAATCAAACTCTCATCAGCTTTATCTCGTAGAATAAAATACTCGGCAAATCCCGTAGTCCTGTTCCTTGTCACATTAGGATTAAAGACTACTCTGTCTCCTCTTTTGAAATGAGTACTCTTGCCTGCGGCCGCAACCACGCCTACAAGCTCATGACCAAATAAAGGTCCTCTATCCTTAAGAATAGTCCTGCTGCCCTGCACCTCTTTCACATCTGCTCGGCAGATACCCGCTAATAAAATCTTTACGATTGCGCCATCTTCAGCGCATTCTTTTAAGTCGATTTCGCCGGTAAGAATGCGCACAGTCCCATCTTTGAGCTCACCGTAAGAATACAAAACAGGACTCGATCCTAATCTTGCCACAATCTGTTGGGTCCTGTTGCGTACCGCCTCGGAGAATTTAAGTTGACGTCCTTCATTGGTCAACAAATGCGCAAAATCACCGTAAAGAATATGATCATCTATATTAAGATGGACATCGAGTATGGCATCGTCGCGGGATTGCAACCATCGCATTACGCCAAAAAGCTCCATCTCAACGGCAACAAAATCAATATCCCTATGCTCCTGTGCATAGTCATTTAGCGGGTAAAATCGAGCGTACGTATTGAGAAGCTCGCCAGTATGCCACTTTTCTCCTCTAACAAAATTCACTCGTCCACGAGGCGCGGTCAACTGCTCGGTTGAATACACATGGTGAATATCTGAAGGAATAACTGCATCGAAATGGTCCTGACCCTTACGCATGCCTGCGGTCGTGCCCCAAAACACAAAATTCCTGATGCCTTGTGCATACAGCGCATCCATAAACACCGCGCACGCGTCACCAATGACTACGTCAATATACGCAATCACAATGCCTGTGCCATTCTTTTCAAAAACCGCGAACTTCCTTTGGGTAGATGGATGAAGACCTTTTTCAACCCATCCTGCCTTCTTAAGATCCTCCTTAAGCGGATCTGCCAAGATTCTCAATGCCACAACGGCGCAAGTGACTCCATCAAGCTCATTCTGAATCTCACGTATATACGCATCTTTCAAATTAACCTTCTCATCATTTACGATCGCGATTCTATGAAGAGGAAACGCCAAGAATTTAAGCATACTCATATAATTGTGTAAATCGCGATTGCTTAGAATGCCAGAGAATACATAACGAAGCCCCTTATCGTTCTGCAATCTGAATAAGCGCGCAAACCAAGTCTTTGCTCCCAAGTCAACCTCCGATACCTGCCAGCCTTGCGCTTGGAATTCAGGCCCAAGCAACAGCCCGCCAAGATGAAGATCAATTCTTCCAGGAGATTGTTTACTCACTTCTGCGTAGAATTGCTGAGAGGTGTTTCGTTGAATATAATGCCTAAGATGTGTTCCCCACCTACCTGTGCTCTCGGCTATTCTCAAATCCTTCCAGAACGCTTGAAGATTCACCTGGGACAGATTGGCAATATCGATAGGGCTACTTATAGAACCTAAGCGGTATTTTTCTGCTAACACCTTGCCTCGCTTAATCGCATGATCAATATTAAAATATTCCCACTCCCCAAACCTGCCAATTGAATCAATACCATTTTCCGCAAGAAAACGATGAATGAGCTCGACATTTTCCTTACTCCCGTGCACCGGAACAACATATCCGAAATTCAACACAGCCGTTGTCACAACTTCAAGAGTATCTTGAGGTAACAAGATTCCAGCGCGCGTAAGATCTCGAATAGTTCTTTTTACTAAGGAATCATCATCTGGTGATTCATCTCTATCCAAACAAATCTCAGCCGTCAGAGAGCTTTTCCCCTCTGGGGCCATGTTAGGCGAAAGATTCATTGGGAATGAAACACGATAAAAGACGTACTGATCTTCGGGAAATTGCATCCAGTGCGTATCAGATATATTACTGCGGCCGACCCCCAGGTTAACCAAGAAAATCTTATTGGAGCGCAAGGCTGCGGCAGCATTCCTGATCGGCCCTGGCGCATCATGTATTAAAGCAATGAGCCACGGTAATGGCATCGAAGAAATAATACGATCGTAATGAATAACGGTTTCTTTGAACTCTTGTTCTTTGTCCTCAGCGACAGTAATTGTTTTGTTGCCTAATGAAATACCGCTGACTGTCGCCCCAAGCAAAACATTCTGCGGATTAATGGCGCGCAAGAAAGCGTCAGCAATGGACTTGATACCTCCTTCTTCAGGATATGCGAATGATGCATTCGGACCGTACCTTTTGGTCGACGCGCTTAACACTCCTCGGACAACATCTCTTATGCGAGGAACCGGAACCCTATCAGCTACCCAATGACAAGACATTTCCTCTAAAGCCACTCCCCATACTTTTTGATTAAAAGGCCTGCCAAAATGCCTGGTGATCCCTGAGCCAAATGTATTCGCACTCCACAGCGCAAAATCAGCGGGCTCCTTTTGCAGACCTAACAACCTTTTGATGTTGGCAATGACTAACCCCGCAATACAATCTAATATAACAAGAGGGTGTTGCCCATTAAGATTCGCCTGGAACGGATATTCTGTTTTTCTGTTTTTATAATAAATGTATGACCTTCTTTGGCCGCTTAATAATCTTCCGTTCAACAGCTTCCCTACTAATTCCTTAATAGAAGCGTCCACGGTAAAGAATACGTGAATCGCTGAATCAAATAAATAACCATTATGCTCCCACGTGGTAGATGTCCCGCCTGCCTGCTGCTCTTTCTCCAAAAGAATGAAATCATCATCGCCTAAATGATACGCAGCAGAAAGCCCGGCAGGGCCAGCGCCGATAACCACTGTCTTATAATGAGGCTTAATCTCTGTGACTGATTGCGAAGGAGAAGATATTATTTCTTGTGTTGTTTTTAATGTTACTACTGCGCCTACGGGGCTTGAAGCGCTGCCTGCCCATTCCCACTCTTCATCCCGTATCGCGTCCGCCCCATCATCCGGTCGACCTTCATTCAGAAGCACAACAATCTGTGCGTCGCGAGCTTTCAACAAGGCAAGCATGACTGACCGCGGCCGTTTGTCAAATTGATCAAATTTGTTTCCGTAGGCATTGTCAAATATTTCAAATGTTCGCTTAAAAGGTTGATACTCAATGCCACGCTGATACAATAGTCTCTCGGCGTTATTGCCATTCTCAAAAACGTCGCAGAAAATAAGAAGATCCAGTAAAAGTTTCAGGCTATCGATATTTATCTGCGAATCTTGGGCTGCTTGGTTAAGAGATTCAAATTCTTGAGGATAATGCAAGTGATTAATAATAAGATACTTTTGGGCGGAGGTTAATGTTATTCCTGCTTCACTAAGGCGTTGTAGCGCCAATAATTCATGACTAATCTCAGGATAAAGCAATATGATCTCTTCATCAGGTAGCGGAGTTCCGCGCTCTCTCATAACCTCGGCAACTCGCAGTCCTACTGCTTCATGGACTCTTTCCGGTGGTCTTCTAAACTTCGCGATCTCCGGAATAGCCGCATATTCATGCATGCTTTGCTTTACTGGTATACCGCAGCTAATCATGAGGCGCTGACGACAGGCAATCGTCTCCCTGGCAATTCTTTTTGGCTCCTCTAGGCCTCCAAGATCATGAACCAAGCCAACATAGCCCATTTCTCGAACAAGCGCTGTAGGCAAATGTAAAGCGCAAGCCAATCTTTGCGCATACAATGCGACTCTGAAAGCATGCGGTCTATTAATGTTGTCCTCGCCTTTATATAATTCCATCAACTCATCAGGAGTATTTTGAATTAATGGTTTTTTCCCAATAATAGGGCTACTACCGGCCTGCATTTTCAATGTCTCGAGTTCGGAACCCACCGCTTCAATCCTTAATCTTAGATCACTCGGAAGACCATCTTCATGCTTATTGGCCAACAAACATAATCCCGTAAATAATTGCTCTGCTTTTTTCAATTCCCCGGAAACTAAATAATTATGAATATAATCGAGTTTCAGCGAAAGAACGTATGCGAGCTCAACATAATCTAGAAAATGCGGAAATGCGCTTTGAGCTTCATCTAGAAAATTCATAAAAATATTCGCCCTATCTGGCATGCAAGCACAAAATTGACATTCTTCAGATGGATTTAATGCCTCCAGCTTCTCTCGACCTTTGCGAAGAACATCTAGTAACGTTGCGCCTTCGGCATGCGGTATCCCAAATGCAACCTTTTCCATATCTTTGGCTTTTGCATAATGATCGCACGAATACATTACACCATCACATGCAATCACGCTCATAAGATGAGCGAAATAACAATAGCGCACTTGGGGTTTTACAGCACCTAGAGCTACTTCATCTTCTGAGTAGCGCGCGAAGATTTTAAACTTCTTATCCTCAAAATCGGCCTTAGAGCGCCGAATCTGGGAATACGCTTCGTCAATTTCTTCTCGAGAGAGTACGGTAGTTTCATCATGCAGTAAATTCATATTAATACGTACCCAATCTACACCAATTGCTTTCAGAAGTTTCATTAAAGCATATATTTCATTATAATTATCTTTTTGTAGCACATAGCTGACAGTAATATTCAAACGTGAATCTCGCTCATTACGTAACCGGGCAAGCCTTGCAATATTTTTTATCACTTTCCAGAAGCTATCATGACCTTTAATACAAAGGAATGATTCTCGGCTGCCTGCATCAAGGCTGATATTAATATAAATTCCTCCAAGAATCGCTCCCCTTACTTCTTCATCAAGCAAGACTCCGTTAGTAAACAAGCCGACTTCTAAACCCCCAGCTAAGGCTTCCCGCATACCAACAAGAGTCGCTTCCTTGTTTAATAACGGCTCACCAAATAATCCAGAAAATCTTACTCTTGAAATCCTATGCGTCGGATTGTTCGCATTAAATTCTACAATCCGTTGCATGGATATCCTCATGGCATCAGATGAGATCGAAAATCTCTGCCCTTCTCTATCAGTTCTGCCGACACAATGCTTGCACCTAAGATTGCATGCGCTTTCAGGCTGAAATTCAATCTCGTAAGGAATAATTGCTTCTGCTCTGCGCTCAAGGACCATTCTTATTCTTTCCCAATGCTCAGCGATGATATTTCTTTCATAACTGAATGCTCCTCCCCTAACAAGCAAAACATACGACTCGAAATCACGCAAGACTTCAGACCATTCTCCAATAATCTTTGCCGGACTGCTTGATTGCATATCCTGTAACTGCAACATTGTTAACTCTCTGCGGCGGAAGGCAAAGACGACGGCAGCAGTGGCAACTGTTCTCACGCCGGATTCAAACGATACAGAACAAGTGAGAATCTTTTGATTATTGTAACGCAAGTTGGCATCCCCGCCCTCGGAGATAAGCACTCCCTGGTACATCCCTGCCTCGACCAAAAGCGCTGCAGCATCTTCAATTTTATAATCCCCGATACCTGCAACCCAATTGCCTCCGAATGAAGCAACAATAATATCGCCTGTCTTGGTGAGCCCAAGGATATTAAGAGGATAGGCGGAACGCGCAACATGACCATGTTGCAAGAATTCTTTTACCTTGACGCGCAACGCATCCCGATACAGATCTAATAACTCCCAACTATTTCCATCAGCGTCCTTAATAGGTAATTTAGCAAACAAATGTCTTATGTCATCAAACTGTTCAGCAATCTCACTTAAATCTTTGGCTTTGCCCTCTTTTATAATCTGACGCCCTGAAACTGCTAGTACTACCTGCTCGGTAATCGGCGCATCCATAGATCCAGCTATATAAACATCATATCCATGAGGCGGATTGCTCTTTCTGAAAACCACCTCGCGGATTTCTTTGCGTCCATCGCGATACGCCACAAAACAAGTATACGTATTTTCTTCTTCATGTTCATTGGCCATGCGGTACAATGTGCCGTTATGATAAATAACTGCGAAAAGATTGAAATAAAGATCCGCGTGGGGCACCACAACAAAATTGTTATCCTGAAGGTCGGAAGATAGATCCTTGACGTGCTGATCAACATCGCGCAGCGTAAACCAGCTCGGCTTGCCGTCAATGTGCAAGATTTTGCGATTCCGAAGCTCTGTCCTAGCATTAATTTCATCTTGCACGGAAACTAACATTGTGGCATTACGCGGTAAGAATAACGCATATTTATTGGTGCGGCGATTACTATAATCAATGAGGATGCGTAAGAAATCAGCATCAGCTTTAATGCCGCTATAACGCGATGAGCATTGCTCAATAACTGAAGCAAGAATATGCGAATTTGCAGCGCAATGACTTACAGTCAGCTGTATGAGTGTAGCAGGAGAATACTGCGGATAGATAAGGCTGGTCAACCCGAAGTAAAGCGCAGCCTGAAGCAGTTCTGGCGGCCCACGCACAGCTCTCCATGAAACAAAAATTTTATCATGCCGTGCGTCAACGCTAACTAATGCCCCTTTGGTTTTCTTCAGCCCGATGATTATTTCTTTTTCTTCACCCAACCACGCTGTCAGAGTCGGATCTTTCTTTTTGCGCGCTGTCTTTTCATACACTTCTTCTACACGGCTTAGAGATTCCGCAACTGCTTTAACCGTGTTGGCGCGCTCCTGCGGCGTCAACGCATCCTCACCCTGCGTTATCGAAGCGCTGAATGTAGTCAGTTCATCATTGCCGGCTATACGTAAGGTGATATCAGTATTCTTAATCCCCTTCCATCGCGCCGCTTCTGCAGAAGCTGGAAAACGACGGAACAAAACAAGATGACTTTGAAAATCGATTGGAGAAGAAGATCTCTCTTTGCTAGGCTTGATAATTTTAATGACATAAACATAATCAGTATATTCTTCTTGATACTTAATGATTTCAGGGACAGCTCCTTCGCGCGGCCAATATGAAGTAACCACGGAGCCGGTGCTCCATGAAGGTTCATCATAAGATTCTACATCTTCATCTCTATAGCGCCTTTCTTCTTTTTCACGAACGCGGGTAATGGGGGTTTCTTCAAAATCAACTTCAAAATTTCCGTATTCTTTTAATAAGAAAAATGCCTCTTCGATGTTTGCTTCTGTAACCGCAGCATGTACAATGTGCCATTTCGCTTTAGCACGAACGGAAGGATAGTCTCCTAGCTTATTGAGTTTCCCATCTATGATCCGTTTAACAGTTTCTCTGCTTAAAGATTCACAATTCTTAATCTGTTGGCTAGCGCTCTCTCGCGCCTTCACTTCAGTACACTGTGACGAATAAAGATTAGAAACGGACACTATTTTTAATACTAACTCTTTTCTACTACTCGCAGGCTCATCTATCACCCAAATCTTTTGCTCAGGGATCCATGTAGTATCAGCCGTTGCATAACTAGCCGACTCCGTATGCCCTCCGACTTCCGACCAGTGCCCCTTTTCTTCTGTCTCAACGATATGCGTATCTATATTAATATCAAAATCTCCTTCTACCTCTAACAATCTCAACGCTTCTTGAATATGGTATTCCGTAATTAAACTCGCTTTATCCGCTAATCCTTTTTCCGTTAGTTTTCTTCTTATCAGCTCGCTCCTTCTCATAAATTCTTTATGACGAGCCTCGCTTGCCAATATCAGGTTTCTTGTTATTTCTGCCTCTTGTGCTTTCCGTGCGGCCAAATCTCTTAATCTTTTTGTAATCAAAATGGCTACCCCAATAATACTTATACTGATTATAACCCCCACTATAATACTATATTCCAATATACGGTTATTAATAATCTCTAATGTCGCAATATCCTTGAGAGTAGATACACTCCTGTTACAACTAGTTATGAATAAGGTAGCGACGACCAATCCAATGTTTGTAAAATATGGGGTCAGAGATACATGGGCTGGGCTAGAAGATGAATTTATAGGGCTAGAGCTAACTATCGCAGCTATCTTTAGCAACAGGCTTTCTTTTGCGCTTTGCTCATTTACATTAACATCTAAGAATATCGCTTGCTCTTGGTTGGAAAGTTTTCCCCATGCTGAATTCATGCCATCTTGCTGGGACAAAACAGAACGTGACGCTTGACTTCCGAACTTCATTTCCACTATTGCATACTCTGCAACAACAGCCCTTAGCCGATTCTCCTTATCCAGCGTATCGAAGAGGGCTTTGTTGGCAGCGATAGAGTTATTATCGCTTACGTCAAGGAGGGGTTGCTGCAATGCTGGAATGATGTTCCATGCGGTAATTTTGTTTGCAAAGGCATCAGCATAAGAATACTCGAGAGACTTTTTTGCAGCAAGCGCTTCAATCTTTGTCTGTTTTTCTTCTCCGGTCAAATCATCCCATTTCTTTTCTTTGTCCTTTAATTCCTTTTCTGCGAGTTTACGATAAAATGGCTTGTCTTTAGTAAGAACTGCTCCCTGCCAGAACAAATCCGCAGTTTCAGCAGTGATTTCTAAAATTTTACTACGGAAATCTCGCAAGTTATTTATAACTTGAGGCCGAGAGAGCAGTGTAGCTACAGCACTCATTAATTTCCTATCCAAGATTTCTTGTTGGGAAACCTTTTGTGATTTATCCAGCGCATCAAAGAGAGCTTTATTCGCAGCATCTTGATTCTGATTGGCAAGATCAAGCAAAGCAAGTTGCAAGGGCTGAAGCAGTCGAGCCCAAAGGATAGCGACGAAAGTATTGATGGTGGCCTGGGTTGCGCCCTGTTGACGGACCTGACGTAGGCTTGCTACGACTTGAGACTGTGCGAGCAGAATTCCCACGGATCTTTTTAATTCTCTATCTACGACTTTCTGCTGGGAGACCTTATGAGCAGTAATTAATCTGTCAAAAAGAAGTTTCTTGGCTTTTGTTTCAGAACTCTCAACTGAATCGAGTTGGGCTGGGCTGCTTGATTTTTTAGCTTCGTCAATCAAGCTTTCTTTAAAGTCTGACGACAGTGATTCCCATAGCTGCGGCGTTACAAGAAGATCGGGGTTATTGTGCTGCTGCGCTGCTCTCAAATTCACCAAGTTTGCTTGGTCTGATAATATGCTATCAACAGGCAATGTTACTACTGGGCCGGCAAAACTATTCAACTCTCCTGAAAGCGGAAATACTCTTAAGAAAAGCCGCGCTAATAATGTTATAGCCATTACCGAGAGGATGGCCATACCTATAGCAAACAAGGCATTATTGAAAATAAAAGCATACGCGACAATACCGACTCCGATCGCGACGGCATGGATAGCCAAAAGTAATGGCACAAAATATCCATCAGCGTTGCGGCTGAAAAGTTTTTCACTCATGTTCCAAATAATATTAAGCATCCTAGGCACAAACCAAACACCGATTAAACCAATAATAATACCTATCAATAACGCTTGCCAACTCCACCCAGTAGCAATCCCAGCCGCAACCACAGGAACCGTAATCGGAAAATAAGATACCGCTAACCAAGCAACAAGCGCTATGGCGTAAACAAACGCATCCAAAATCCTATCTTTGCGCAAAACGCTTAACTGTTCGGAAATAAAATCAATCCCCTCCCTGAAATCTTGCTTTCTTAATTGACGATAAGTATCCATACTAACCCCAAATATCGGGAGGCTGGCACGATTGGCAAAGACCGGCACCGTAAGAGTGGCCAGAATAATCACGATATAGGACACTGACCAGATAAGCGTAGGGTTAATCCATATGGTAATCGCCGTCACAATGGCAACTGTTGCAACAAAAGCCGGAACTATATGTGATTTGCCAAACGCCTCAAAAGTACCTTTTACATTACCAAATGTCTTTACGCTGAAGTGGTTAATTCTAAACCCTCTTCCCGTGGCGACATAAGCAGCCACACCTGCCATAGCGAGCTTAGCCCCCACTGCCTGAGTGAATACATGAGCCATGAAGAACGGAGACATGAGCGGAAAGGTTTTGACAAAGAAATCATTCAGGCCCCTCGGGAGATTCTTATCAATTATCTCCTGAATAACGCCGGTTGAGGTAATCGCTTGGGCAAAAACAAGGATACCCAACAATGCGAAAAATGCCTCATAAGGAAATGCGGAGAAACCGCTCACGCCAATCAGCATCATAAACCCTAGATAGAAGTAAATGCCCAGCGTAATAATGGGCTTACGCAGATAATAACCAATGCCGCCATAAATATGGGTAAGCCGCCGAGCCCAATCAAAATTCTTTGAGTTCATCAAGCTATTTACAGTCCTACCATACATCTGCTGCACTGCGCCCATGCCAAACTTTCGGAAGATGCCATCAGTGCCCACCCATGAGACTTCGCGAGCCTTACCTGCTTCTATATATTCAACATTAATAATACGCTTTCCTTTAAGGGTAACTTCATACCCACCATAAATGTCTTCATTAACCGGATACGAACGGGAAACGCCGCCAAAAGCATCAACGACTGATGTACGCCAAATATCCGGATGGCCATAGTGGAACCGCGCACCCAAAGCTGTTAAGGTACGCTGTACCACTGAATTAAATGTTCTATCGGCAACAGCATGGAACCTCCCGATAAGCGAGAAGGAATCAGTAAAGATGTCTTCCGGATAGCCAACGATCGCAACATCCTTACCCCCATTTCTTTCATCCATCTGGCTTAGGAGAACCGGAATACTCAATGCCTGCTCAATATAATAATCCTGGTTCATATCAAATGTCATAATGACTTCGCCGCGGATAAACCTACGATTATGTGTTTGGTTACCCGGCTTACCTTCATTCGCCATTGCCGAAGTAAGAGAAGTTAACGGCACACTGATAACATCCTCTACGCTACCCGCTGCGGCCGGATTATCACCAGGCCGATAATGCTGCAACACACTATGAAACACTCCATTGACATTGGGAATATCTGTCAAATCAATAAGGAAACCATCGTATCGATCATAAAAATACTTTAAGATACTGACAACATCCTTACCCAAATCTTTAGTCGCGTTCTGTCTATAGTAATACCCCCAAAGGATCTGGAACTTCTTCCCCACCTCTGTCTGAATCCTCTCCTGACTCCATTCGGGATGATTCATTGCAGCCAAAAGCTGCAATACGCTCACATAATGCATCTTACCATTCAAGGTTCGAAAATACGGTTGCCCGCGGTTCGATGCCCAGAAACGAATCTCCATCACCAACGCTTGGTCATTGATGGTAAGCGGATCACCGAATCGTAAAGCACGGATAGCAGCAAGATCAACGGGGTTCATTCTACCCAAACGAATCATGCGCTGGATGAAATTTTCCCATTCATCAGGATATCGCTTGATTAACCAGGTAAGGGCGGTATAGCCAGAATTCAGTTTTTGGTTAAGCCCAGCATCGCCAACCCAAGGATAAAGAAGCATTTCATCCGGACCCGTAGGCGTCATGATCGTCAGGGCTCTGATCCTTTCCCAGATAGGCATATCAGGCCTATCCATTAGCATTCCATTAAGGAATCGATAAATACGATCTAAAACTTTCTGGTTTCTGATATCACTAAAGAAACCATTCGGACGCTGCACTGACGCGGCATAGAAATTATTATCCTTAGCTTCTCTAATCTCCCAAAGATTTCTCTCCAATTCATCCTGCGTAATCATATCTTCATCAGCCAGCGTAGTGAGCATAAGGTTAATGATGCGCGCGGTCACCACTTCTTTTTCTCCGGCGCTAAGCGGCCTTAATGTTCCTGCCGTTCTATCACTAATTAACAAATCTTGAGGAATAAAATGCCGCTTGATCAATCCGGTCACCATGTTATCCGTAACGGGAGTTACTGGGCTTGATGATACAGGTGTTTTCCAGATATCATTTTTGGCAGATTCAGGATTACGCGGCCCGGCCTTTAGAACACCTAACCCTTGCCACTTCCCGCTGATATAAGCATACACGGATTCAAATAAATAATAGATTGAGAATGTATCCAGGAAGAAAAACACCACAAATGGCAACCATAAACCGGCAATCAAGATTACATTAAGATTGATGCTAAGCAAAGGCGCCCATGCAGCACCCCAAAGCTCTATATGAGTGATTAAAACAAATTTGAATACCGCGACGTTCCAGAAAAACTTAACTGTTAAAAGCATGGTCCAGAACGCATACCTGAAATACCTGTTTTCGCGCACTACTCTTGACACTGAATATCCTTCATCAGGACTTACCGGTTTACCGTAAGCGCCCATATTGGCTCTTTTTGCAAGACCATTATCAAGCAGTAAGGTAATCCCTTTCTTGCTCGACCAAAGTACTAGGGAAGTAACGAAGAAAATGCCGATTACGTAAGGAACCGAAAGGCCCTGGAATAATGCTACACACAAGAAAGCAATAAGAGTAACCTGTAAAGGAATAGATAGCGGCTGATGCAGGTTTCTAAACGTATGGAGCCACGTTTTAATCGAACCAATGCCGTACGCAAACCCGATCGTATCACAATAGCTCTTTACAAATAGCGGCTTCTCCCTCCTCCATTCTTGAACCAAGAATCGCACATATGCTTTATATTCCGACGTCTTCACTAATTGCTTCTTGATACGAACTTTATGGCCGTCAAATTTAGTATTGAGCTCTTTCGCCTTTGCTTGCAGCGCTAACGATCGCGCCTTCAACTCGGGAATCAAATAGGTATCATACAAATAATCTCTCTCAACTCCAGAAAGTGCATCATAAAATTCGATAAATCCTGCTGTGCGGAAAAGATCTTCGATATCCTCCAAAGTAAACAAATATTGGAATGGAATAGTATTTGCGGTAGGCCCAAAGGGGAAAATCGACTTGAACGCCGTGGAAACAAAATGGTTTATTGTGAACCACCGGGTCGATTCCTTTCTTATAAGCTCCCCTATCTCATCTGCGCGGTGAGCCCTGTACAAAGCAAAAGCTTTATACATCATAAAATCCAAGAATGACGGTGTGTCATTCTGGAAATAAATACAACCGTTGCGTATCATAAACGATATCCAGAGAAGCTCCATAACTTCTTGTTTTGATAACGCGCTAAAATCAATCTTCGGCTGACCAAGGACTGTGGCAAGCCACACATTATAATGCTCAAAATATTCATCTGCTATAGTTACCAGCGTATTTTCGGTATCAGCCACTCCTCTTCGCGCAAGGAAATTGTGTCTCTCAAGCCGGCCAATAATTGCAGTCTCAAAACGATACCACGCTGATTGCACAACCCCTTCTTCAAAGCCATAGGCATTTCTTGAAGGTGCTAAAACTGGCTCCTCTGTTAAAGGATCCGCTCCCGGGGCAGGCAGTGCTACTGCTGGCGCGATAGCTGACACTTTCGCTCTAGCTTTATGCAGACGGCTAGTCTTAAAAATCTTATCTATAATAGCAATAATTCCTACTAACAATAAAGCAATGCTGAAGATAACCCCAGTCCCTACAAGTAGCGAAGTCAGATTAAACCACCCTACTCGTCCCTCATCCTCAAACTGGCCATTATGCAAGATGAGATTTACCCTGTCGCTGATGCCTGGTGCAAGCTCACGGCCTTTAAGAATCGTGTGCGTTTCGCGCGTGCCGCCTTCTGGATGCGGAGCATACTGGATGCCTTCCCATTGCTTAGTGGTTCTGCCTTTATCATCAACGGCTTTCGCCGGATTACCCCGGATCCCATACTCAATGGTTTCCGTACCTTTAGTCGCATTGCCCAACCAACCTAAAACAACCCTTACCTTAGGTGCCTGATAGATAACTCGATACGGCTTACCAACAGGAGTAAGGATGAGTCGCTGCTGCAATTCTCTGCCAGGATGACGATCATCAGTCCTGTAGGAGAAATATACTTTGCCATCAATGAGCGCAGGTTCAAGGTCGTTGGTATGCGTCAAATAATCTTTCTGACGATAAGCAAATTCATCGAGCACAGGAATGCCATTCTCGTCAAACTTCATAGCGTACGCATACGATTCTTCACCGTATCCTTGATTATGCGGACCGCCTTCATAGGCATTTGCAAGACTTGCCTTATAACGGCTGAAGCTGACTTCACGGAACTGCTTTATTAACTCTGCCCCTGAAAGCGAGCCCGGATCCGCATTTAATGTTGCGCACAGCGCATTCACATCGCCACGGTAGTCAGACAACACAACCCTAATTCTTCCTTCACCGTCTTTTAGGTTCGCAGTTACTGGCTTCAGGCTGTTAGGATCAAGCACCACGTGTGCTTCAAGCAGCTGCTGGTAATTCTGATACGCGTTATCGCTTAAAACAACCGGGGTACCGTCTGCATTAAGAGCCCTGAAATTACCCTCTAGGGTAATGAAGGGGAAAAACTTAGTGAAGGCAGTCTCGCGGCCAAGATAGAATGAAACCGTATCAATATACCATTGGCCGTTTTCAAATGAAGTATTCAAAGAACGTTGGCCGACGCCGGATTCATCATAATCAAAAATGTAAGCAATAGAATTCTCCGCTTCCTGCTGAACCATCACGCGGCCCAAGAAATCTCGGTACACCTGTCTGCTGATTGTGCCTAAAACAACCGGCTGCTCTCCCGCCTTAAGCGCGGCAGCGTCCTGCCTTTCATAACAAATAACCGTACTGCGCGCGCGTAAATACCCCTGCGCACGGTTAACCTCTGCTAAATCACCGAAACTGATCACCGGCACACCATCGCCGGGGATATAGTACGATGTGAAAACTCTGGCCGGAACGCCTAACGCACCCACGAGCCCAAACGGATATTCCTGCGCTTCTGTAGCGACTGCCGGCATAGATTTAAGCCAGGTAAACTGTTCTTGCAAACGCGCATCAGTAATATCCTCTGCTTTTTTACTGAAGGCAAATAGCTCTTCTCGATCAACAAACTGTGCGCATTGCTTAATCTCCGGCAACGCTACCATAGCACTGCGCCAATCAGCAACCAATGCATCAATGATGCTCTCAACAAATACCTCTTTATACCGATCCGACGGCACCCCTCTCTTAACAAGCGCGTTATTAACTGTTTCTTCAATCTTTAATTTCTGGGCAACGGCCTCTGCTACGGCAAACGGCATAATCACATTCTTTCTTGCGATGATATGATAATCATGCGGATCCTTGACTTCGACAAAAAACAACCGCTTCTCGAGATTAAATATTAGATTCTCTGATTGGTTGATATACGCGGCTATTGCTACCGGAACAGCGCTGTTATTCTCTTGCACGAAATCTGCCAAACGCAAACGGATACTTATATTTTCTTCATCATCTTGCGTGCCGTACCGTAACTCTAAATCCACCATACCTTCCTGCATATTCACTGTAAAGGTATCCTTATCTTCAAACGCTTGATATGAAGAAGTGAGTACCTCATCGCTTGACGTTACCACATCAATTTCCGACCATGTCAGATCTTTATGTCCGGGAATCAAACCAAACAGCTTCGTGTTGCTTAAGAACCTAATCATATTCTGATACGCAGCATAATCGCTTAAGAATTCCGGCGGTAGTTGTTGAAGTAGATCAGCAGGCAATGGTTGCGTTCCATCTTGCGGCAATGCCGCCCGCGCAGCTTGAGGAATCTTCTTATAATCTAATATTGTCTTTGAACGGGAAATTTTATCGGAAGGCGCAGTCTTAAATACGCCGTTTTCTTGATGCACCACATAGGTGCCGCTTATTTCAGACCCGAGTAATTCTCCTGAAACTATAAAGAGGCCGCGGTCAAATTTAATTTTGATTCTTTCCTTCCCATCTGCAATACCGAATTCTCGTGTCTTAAGAGTTGGGGAAAGAATAATTTCGCGGGTTAATACAAAAGAAATGGGCTCTCTTCCTTCAATAGTTAACGTCTTCTCGCCAAAGTTCACTGCCCAACCGATCTGATCAGCCAGGTTGAATGTACTATCGAAACCGCTAAATATGCGAGAAGTTTTTAGTTGCGCAGCATCAGCAAGCGGAATTTCGGCCTTTGCAAGTGCCTCATCGCCCATCACCGTTGCCGGCTCATCGAGATTGACAATGACGCTCTTAACCTGGCCTTCAGATACCATCCCTTCCACAAACACCTTGCCCCAGGCATCGTAGCCAACATAGCCAACCGGCACCTGCGTGCCATCGGGATTCAAGGTATAATGCTCGGCTAGCATAAAGAGCACTGGCTCAGCGACTCCCTGCGCGCGCACGGACTTAACGCCGAGCTCTTTTGAATAATAAAGCAAGTTGCCATACCTTAAATCCTCATGCAAACCATACACCGGCGCGCCCTCGATACCATTCGCAAGCACCATGACCTTGGAATCGGTGATAGCGCGATCAGGATAGTAGAGCGCCACCGATTTTCCGCCCTCGCCAAGCCGCATCAAGGTGCCGCCTTGATAAATCGTCTCACCCAGCATGGCGCGCTGCGCTGGATCTTGTAATGTGGCATTCGGAATCCACGCGGTCGTAAAATCATATTTAACCAACAACAGGTTATCCCGGTAAATTGCCTCCATTGCCTTTTGCCCTTGGGCACTCAACTCAACATCGTTACCCGCGGCATCAACCAAACGAAGCAACGGCCGATACCCTGCAAACAGGTAATCTCTCGCAGCAACGGAAGTACGATCCGTTGCAGAAAATTCTTCCCTAGTCTTCGGCTCGCCTTCATCGTACACACCATTCTTATTGGCATCGCGGTACCACCAGAAACTTCCTTCAGCTTGCACCGTGCCAATATTTGTCAATTCTTCTACGCTTGTTACCGCGGTATCAAGGTAGCCGCGCGCAATGTCCGGCGCATGCCTGATTGCCAACACAGGAGCGCCTTTCCCTTGCGTATTAAATCCTGTCTGCGCATCAAAGTACAGATCGCCCTGATAGAAATCACGCGTGCGAATCAATGCGCTTATCGGCAAACTCACGCCCAGCCGATACTCGCCGCTTATTTCATCTTTAAATGCGCCGGGGAAATCTGCGCGGCCGGTAGTGGATATGATATAATCTTCTCCATATTTAGCAGTCGTCAGGCCAAGCTTTTCCCAATCTCTCACTAACTGCGCTTCAGTGGCAAATACTAAGTGTATGGCATCGCCGCGCAACTGCGATACCACAAAATAGCTGCGCGCAAGCTCATTCATCGCCTGTGTGCCGGCGACATTCAACATTAATTGGTTTCCACCAACGTAATATACAAAATAAGGACGGCCTTTTGAATCAGTAAGCACTGCGCCGCTTTGAGGATCGCGCGCGACCTTTGCCGAGAGTTGCTGGCTGGTCGCCAATGTCTTAACCCCGTCTGCATTGAATCGCGCAAATCCTTCAGCTCCTCCTACTAATACGCCGGCTAATGACGGATCATTCGCGTAGAACTGCGCAAAAAGATCCTGCGTAGGCTTACCTGCTTTCGCAATCACCGGATACATAACTTGGCCAAAACGGGAGGCAACGTATGCGCGCGGAAGGATCAAGGTATCTCCATCTTTTCCTGAAATTATGGCATTACCCTGGCCTGCGATAACCACAAAATATTCACCCTGGGCATTGCGCTGGATACCTTCGTTGGTTTTTTCTTGGGAAGTAAGTGATGAAATCGGACGGGCTTGTGCGTAGTCGTTTGCATCTAATACAAATGCGGCGTTTCCATCTAAGCGGTACCCTAAACCCCATGCCGTTGCAAGTTTAAGCATCTCCTGATATGCGCCAGGTCCGGGGATAA
>JAGOIJ010000013.1 GCA_017995695.1 Candidatus Omnitrophota bacterium
CCCCTTTTCTTTGCCACCACCTCTTGGATCACCTGTTCAGCCTTCTTCGGTCCGATGCCCCGCATCAACAAAAGCGCCGGGTGCCAACTTACGGCATCAGACATGTTATACACAATGCGCAGATACGCCATAATATCCTTAATGTGGGCAGCCTCCACAAACTTCTGACCTCCGAATTTCATAAAGGGAATGTTACGGCTGGCCAACTCAACCTCAAGATCATTGGAGTGCCATCCCGAACGAAAGAGCACGGCCATGGATCCCAATTCAACTCCTTCTTCTCTTAACTCCAATACTTTATCCGCCACATACTTTGATTGCGCGTGCTCATCAGCAGCATCGATGAAAATGGGCAGGCTATTTCCTTGCTTGCGGGTAAACAACTCTTTATCAAACTTCTCTTTTGCCTGCGTAATAACTTGATTGGTCAAATTCAAGATAGGCTGCGTTGAGCGATAATTCTCCTCAAGGGTGATAACGCGGGTATGGGGAAAGATCTTGGGAAAATCCATAATATTCTTGAAATTTGCCCCCCGAAAAGAATAAATACTCTGAGAATCGTCGCCTACCACCATGATATTATTATGCTCACTTGCCAACAGACAAGCGATATACGCCTGCAGCGAATTGGTATCCTGATACTCATCCACCATGATATAACGGTATTTTCGAGAAAGGGCGCGACGCACATCTTCATGCGCAGAAAGCAAGTTTTTAAGATACACCAATAAATCATCGTAATCAAGGAGGGACTTGGAGCGCTTAAAGACATGGTACTCATCACGAATCTTCTTTATTTCTTCTTCCCACTGGATAAACTGGGGAAATTCATCATAGAGAACCTCTCCAAGTTCTTGCCCCTTGTTAATGCTTTTTGAAATCACCTCCGCGATCGTCTGCTTGCGCGGGAAACGCTTCTCAAGCTTTGCAAATCCCAGCTGCGTGCGAATCAAACTAATGCTATCCTGTGCGTCAGACTCATCAATAATGCTAAAATTATTCGCAAAACCCAGCAACGAAGCATATTTACGCAAGACCATATTCGCAAAAGAATGAAATGTCCCACCTGAAACTTTTTTGCAGCGATCATCTAAAATGAGCGAAGCCCGACGCAGCATTTCTTCCGCTGCCCTGCGGGTAAACGTCAGCAATAAGATCTCATCCGGGCGAACGCCTTTCTCAACCAAATAAGCAACGCGATATACCAAAACACGCGTCTTGCCACTGCCAGCGCCAGCGATCACCAAATGCGGGCCTTCAGTGGATTCAACCGCTTGTAGCTGCGCAGGATTAAGTTCGCTGCGAAAGTTTTTACTATTATCCATATTTGCGAAAGCGCTTTCCTCAACGCCCTTTTTTACCCTTGAAACTAAGGCGCCATGACGCATACTTTAAGTACTCATCTTGTGAGACCAAGGA
The DNA here is from genome assembly GCA_017995695.1 of Candidatus Omnitrophota bacterium. Classification (GTDB taxonomy): domain Bacteria; phylum Omnitrophota; class Gorgyraeia; order Gygaellales; family Profunditerraquicolaceae; genus JAGOIJ01. The sequence continues at coordinate 1,420 of JAGOIJ010000013.1, forward strand.
GTGAACCAGCATAGTTTACTCCTTGCAAAAAGGGCCTTCGGCGAGAGGGCCCTTTTTGTTATAGAAACGACTACTGCGCTGCCTTCAGGAAGGCCTTGATAATCTTTTGCTCCGAGAGGGGTCTATCAGAAGGGTTAGTAGCTGTATTCTCAATTTTTTGCACAACATCGTAACCTGCGATAACCTTGCCAAAAATGGTATGGCGCATATTCAGCCACGGCGTAGGCGCAACCGTAATAAAAAACTGACTGCCATTCGTATTCGGCCCGGCATTAGCCATGGCAAGTATACCTGCCTTGTCAAATCTGACATCTTTACGAACCTCATCAGCGAAAGGAGCTCCCCAAATCGATTCACCACCGGTTCCTGTTCCTGTGGGATCTCCTCCTTGAATCATAAATTGCTTAATGACTCGGTGAAATATTATGCCGTTATAATATCCTTTTTCCACAAGCTTCTGGAAATTCTCGCATGCCTTAGGCGCCACATCGGGCATCAACTGGATCTCAATGTTCCCTTGGTTAGTTTCTAAAACAACGATCTTTGATTCCATAGCTAATCCTTTCTGCTGGAAACCCGCAACACACAATGCCGCCAATAATAACGCTATGACACTTTTCATATCCATCCTCCATTTATTTTCTCAGCAAATCCTTTAACCCCGCAACCTCGCCTTCGATTTCAAGTTTGCGCTTCTCAATCTCTTTGACCCTGCGGCCGTATGCCCTTGCCGTTTCTTCGTTACGATATACCTTGGAATCGGCAAGCGCGCGAGCCTTGGCATAATATTCCAAATTCAGCTGATCTAATTCTTCGAGCAACTTATTGATCTTGGTTTGCAGAACCTTATTGTGCTGTTTACGCTGCTCCTCCTCTTGACGCTTTTGCCGCGCCTGCTCCTTGGCGTGCTCTTTGGCTCTTACCTCGCCTTGTTTGTTAACGACCACTGAATCCTGCACTGAATATTGCTGCAATAATACTTGCTCTTGGGCCTGTTTGTCAAGATAATAATCAAAATTGCCGGGAAACTTCCTGACCCTCCCCTCTTTTACCTCGAAAACCGTATTAGCTAAAGAACGCACAAAATAAATATCGTGGCTTATGCACACTATGGTCCCCTCATAATCGTTGAGCGCCTGAATGAGCGCTTCCACCGCGTCAACATCAAGATGCGTTGTCGGCTCATCAAGTAACAGCAGATTCGGAGGATTAATCAAAAGCTTAGCGAGGATTAACCTGCTTTTCTCTCCACCTGATAATACTTTTACCTTCTTAAAGGCATCATCGCCGGTGAACAAAAAAATACCTAAAAGCGTACGAATCGCTTCTTCTGACATAAAACCAGACGCCGAGGCATAGGCCTCTTGCAAACAAGTGTTTTCCGGATTCAACACATCAAGACGAGTCTGAGAAAAATAACCGATATCAACCTGATGCCCAACAATACGTCTACCATCGTCAATAGGAAGCACGCCAGCAAGGATCTTCAAAAGGGTTGATTTTCCAGCGCCATTCTCACCGGCTAACACCGCTTTCTCCCCCTGGGTTATTTCAAAATCAAAATCGCGATATACTTGATTTTCGCCGTAAGACTTTGAAACCTTCTCAAGACGCATTACCCGATACCCGCTTTTTCTGGTAGCAGGAAAACGAAACATCCCTATGCTTTCCCGAGGATCAGGAGGCACAACGATCTCTTCAAGTTTTTCTAGTTGCGTGCGCTTAGCCCGCACCGCAGCAGCCTTATTCGGCTGCGCATGGAACCTCCTCACAAACTCCTCTAATTGCTGACGCTTTCGCTCCTGCTCCTTAAATTGCTTAAGCAAATGCAAGCGCCTCTCTTGCTTAATCTGCTCATAATGCTCATAGTTGCCGCGCACCTTAAAAATCGACCCATATTCTAGAATGAGCGAATAGTTTGTTACTTCATTCAGAAATGCCTTATCGTGAGAAATCATAATAAAGGTTCCGCGAAAACCAGCCAGGAAATCTTTAAGCCACAACGCAGCATTTAAATCAAGGTAATTAGTCGGCTCATCCAGCAGTAGAAGATCATAGTGATTCGTCAATAGTTTGGCTAATAACGTACGCATCTGCCACCCACCACTCAACTGCGTGATCGGTTTTTGAAAATCCGCCTCTTTAAAACCCAACCCCATCAAAACCTTTTTTGCCTTGTGCTCCAATTCAAAATAATCAAGCACCTCTAACTCATGCAATATTTCACCATAGCGCTTTGAACCCGCTAAGTTTTTTGCCTCAAGCTCATTTTTTTCTTTTTTGAGCTTCACAATGGTCGTATCGCCTTCGGTTATCTCGGTGATGACGGTATGCTCTGAATGAAAGCGCGCCTCTTGAGGTAGATATCCGATACGAATCCCGCTATCCACTTGCAGAGTGCCTGAACTCGGTTCGACCTCCTTTAAAATCATAGCAAACAACGTACTCTTGCCGGTGCCATTGGGACCAATCAAACCAATCTTTTCCTGGCGATTGACCGTCAGAGACACAGAACGGAATAAAACCTTACTGCCGTAATTTTTGGAGAGATTGACAACGCTGATCATAGAAAGATTATTTCGGTGAGGGCCGTTGATGCTCCTTCATCACAAGATTGTAACCGATGCCACTTGCGCCTTTGATTTTTAAGGGGATCCTTTGCTCATCAGCCGAAACCCAAATCTCAAACTTCTTGGGCACACTTTCAAAGCGAAAGGCCTTGAAGGTTCCGGAGGAAAGCTTGATATCCTCAATGGCAACTAAGGAAATGGTATAAGCATCGAGCGGAAATTGTGCCTGAAAAGTCCAACCAACAGCTAAATCCGGAATATCCCTGACAAAAAAAGGCAACAGCACCGCGTTATGCAGGGGGGCCTCCCGTTTAAAAACCAGCGTCTGCTCCTTGCTGCCTTTTTTCTTATAAATATTAACCGTATACGCCTGCTGGTCATATTCCTCAATAATTTGTTCAGGCTGCGGCCAAACGCCTACATACCGCTCAACCTTAATGGGCAAATTGCTTACTGGATCGCTATAAATCGTTTCGATATCTGAAAAACGCACAAGCCTGGTGGTAAACATCATTTTATTAACATTCTTATTGTTCAGCGAGACGGAAGGCAAATATTCAAAGACCGCTTTTCCCAAACTCGCTGCCCCTAAACGCACATCATACACGATTTTCTCTCCAACGCGCTGCGGTATAATTTTTTCCGGTTCAGGGATCGGTACAGCTACTTGCTTTATAAAAACCTCCCCCAAGTCAGAAAACGATATCTTCTGTTCGTTATTAAGCAAAGTGAAAGAAATGGCGATAAGTACAACCATTACCAATAAAATGAGAATAATTCGTTTCATAGGCAGATGTCTTACCAATACCTTAATATTGTTGCTTATTGCTTAAGACTCCCTGTTCGTTATAATAAAACCATTCTCCGCTAATATGACCCTGTCTAAAAGCGCCCTCGGATTTAAGCTTGCCATTCTCATGGTAGTATTTACATGGACCATCAGCTCGCCCTTGCCGATACGCCAACTCTGATTTCAACGTACCATCAGCATAGAAATTTAAACCGCTTCCCTCTAATTTTCCGTTAATATAGAAACGTTGCCCTTGCAATTGCCCGTGCTCATAATAGACCCTATCAAAGCCATCAGCAATCCCTGCCTTGTAATCCTTGCGCCGCTTGATACTTCCGCTTTCAAAATAGAAAACCGCAGTTCCGTCGCGATGGCCATGGACAAATGGCGTTTCTATCTTTTTCTTCCCGCTCGGATAGTAATCGGTAGCAGTACCCGCAAGCTCTCCCTTAAAATAGTTTTCTTCAAGCGCCAAGAAACCATCGCGAGAATACGTTTTCGCTATCCCCTCCCTCTGATTATTAATAAAGGTCTGCTCAGCCTTTAACTGCCCATTTTCATAATAAAAACGCGCGCTGCCCTCGCATACCCCATCTCTGTAAGGGATCTCAGCCTTTATCCCCGCTTTGCCTAACTGAGAACCCTTAGCCATGCTAATCCCCGGGACAGAACGCAAAGTAACTCCCTGCCCAACCATGCGTCGGGTAAAGTAAAAAAAACCTGTACCATGGCGCCGCCCATCCCGGTAAGGAACCTCAACTACCAATTCTCCTTCCGGACTATAGAAACGCAGCATGCCTGAACGACGGCCTCCTCTGTATTCCTGCTCTGAACGGACCTGACCGCTTTTATAATAATATCTGACTGGACCATCAAGCTGATCATTGCGGAAGTACTTCTCTGCTTTTAACTCTTTCGTTTTAAAATAATGACGCTCAGGCCCTTCGCGCACGCCATTCTGGAAGGTGCGCTCAGACTGGATAGAGCCACCAGGCCAATAGATCTTTTCTACCCCATGCTTTCTGCCATTTACATAAGCACTTTCTACAACGATCTCATGGCCGACATGGCTTTTATAAATTCCATCGCGCAGAACCTGGCCATAGGCTATTGCGCAACAACAGCACAGATAAAAAAATACAATACGCACCAACCCAAAAAAACATCTACTGCGCATAAGCCTTCGCGTTCTTTGCGACAACATCGGGTATAATCTTGTTGAGCGCCTGGATACGGTCATCAACATAAGGATGTGTTCGAAAATAAACCAACAGTTTTGAACCAGCGCCCTGGCCCTGCTTAAGCTTTGCAAGCGCGTTTAACGAAGCGTAAGGATCAAAACCTGCGCGCACAGAGTAACGCACCCCTAACGCGTCAGCCTCATACTCATCCTTGCGGCTAAATGGCAATTCAAGGAGAATTGAATACGCCAAATTTGCACCTGTCGCAATTTCCTGACTACGCGCCTTGGTTGAATCGCCCATCCCAGCAAAAGCAACGCCCAACAAAACCTGATATGCCATGTTCGCCTGCAGCTTCTTTGCAATATGGCGCGCGGCTACATGACCGATCTCATGGCCGACCACATACGCCAATTCATCATCATTGAGCGCCTCCATTAACCCTTGATAAACATAAATATACCCCCCGGGAAGCGCCATCGCATTCAGCTCTTTATCTTCGAGCACAGCAAAAACGTATTGAATATCCTGACGATCAGACACTTTGGCAAGCCGGCTTCCTATGCGTTCCACCCTACGCTGTAACGCTTGATCGCTGGTCAGCCGATGTTTCTTTCCTAACTCTTGAATAGCGCTTTTACCAAGGGCTACTTCGGTTGCGCTATTAATCAAGATAAACTCATTTCTTTCTGTTGCCGGATTATAAAGGGTGGAGCACCCGGCGCAAATTAACAACACACAACAAAGCGAAGAAAAGAAAATAGCCTTTACCATATAAACTCCACGGTTGTCCCCGCTTGCGTACGATAAATCTTAAGCGTAAACATGCTTTCATTCATTTTCACCGCTGCATTATACCCTTGAGCATCTTGGCCCCCCATGACAGCAAAAGAATGCTTATTGAAGAATGCCTCATAGAACGCAATCACCTCATCCAGCGACTGATCAACCATAAAGGTAATCATGCGCGCATCAGGCTTATGCATTGTTAACGTTTTCAATGATCGCGTCCCCTCGGGCAAGGGCACAACGCCTTGCGCAACCTCAATGGTCCCTTGAGCAGAGACAGAAAAACAGCACGCAGACAACAAAACAAGAATAACGATCATACCGAATGCGATCTTGCGCATACAACAGACAAGCATAGATAATCTCCTCAACAGCATCATGCTTACTCCATTCCGAGATCTTTTAACAAACTATCAATGCTAGGGCCCTTAGGCATAAGCGATAGCGCCAACACAGCAATCTTGGATGAATTTTCCGGGGAACGAGCGCTTAACGCTTTTAATGCTTGAGCATAACGCTTCCATCCGGCGCTTATCGTCGGATCAAGACGGATTGCCTGTTCAGCTTTCTTTTCAAACGCTGCCAGATCTGCTTTGCTCATTGTTTCCCCCTTGTCTAATTGAGGCTTGATCTCTTCCATTAATTTTTCCGTAGACTTGCGAATCTGCGTAACCTTGTCTTTATTCTTTTTGTAATAATCCTTAACCCGGGTAACGCATACCTGCGAATTCGAGCAATTTTTCTCAATAACATTGGCTAAGCCATTATAAAACTCATCTGCAACCTTTTCAATTTCCTGGGCAAAACAAGGCACCGCGATAACAATGCTCAGCATAAAGAACAATGCCCTAACACCACCTAATCGAACCATAATGACCTCCTTGTTAGTGACATTACAACGTAAACCTTATTAAGTCTTTTTCAAACGCAATCAATAACTATGCTACTGCGATTTCCTGCGCAAATGTATAAAGTACAAATTGCGCGCGTAAATTAAAATACCGCAACCCTGCCCGGCAATAAAAACAGGGTCTTTACGGTACACGGCATACGCTAACAACACAATGCCCCCCGTGATGCTGAAATACCAGAAAGCATCAGGGATAACGCTCGCTTTCTTTTTTTCACTTGCCAACCATTGCACCAGGAAGCGCATAAAAAAAAGCGCCTGACCCAAAAACCCGACCAGAATCCATACTGTCTCAAATTTCATCGCTAACCTCATAAATAAGCAAGCGGCTTTTTAACCACAACACTCCCGCTAGATCGCAAACGCCCTCCTGCAACCTCTTGAGCGTTCCATATTTTGACGTTCCAGCTAAACGCTTATGATGCGCGACATTGACCTCCTTTACGGAAAATCCGCGACGCCTAACCAAGATCAGAAAGAAACGGTGGAAATTTCTGAAGTAAGGAAAACTATCAACTATTTTCCTGCGAAAAATACGCAACGAGCAGCCAACATCACGCGAGCTGTCACTCAGGATAAGGGCGCGAAATAACCGCGCCACAAAAGAATCAATCTTGCGCATCGCAGAATCATTCCTCTTATTCCTCACTCCGGTAACACAATCATATGCGCTAATAAATTCCATCAAGCGAGGAATTTCTTCAGGCGGATTCTGGCCATCCGCATCAAGGGTAATAATCCATTCTCCGCGGCACTTCCTGAAACCTGCCGATAACGCTGCCGACTGGCCACTATTCTGCGCCAGCGAGATATAACGAACTCTTTTATCATGGAGCGCGAAAGCCCTAATAACCTCAAGCGTCGCATCAGTTGAGCCATCATTAACATACACAATCTCAAATGGCACGTGCAAAGATTCCATTACTAAAAGCAGTCGCTTATGGAGCAAGGCCACAGCATCTGCCTCATTATATGCGGGGATCACTACAGAAAAATCAACCACTCGTTCTTTCCTTTATCACCGTAAAGATGTGATACATAGCGTCATGGGAATAATGGTACCGCGCTTGCAGGGTACGCGGCTCCTGCGGCTCTGCGTTAAAACCTGCCTCGCCGGCAATGGCAAAAAGCTTATCGCGGACTGATTGCGTAAACTCTTCCTCCCAAACCAGCAAGGCTGTGGCAGACTGACCGCGATAGGTAAAAGGCATTTTCTCATCGGGAGTAATCACTATCGAATCTTTAAAATACTGCTTCAGATTAGCTCCCAACACGTAATCGTGGGCAATAATTAATCCCCGATGAAAACCCTGCTGCTTAATTTCTTCAGCCAACCTATCATAAGGACGGTTCAGCCGGACATACTTGTTGCGCGAGCCAGCAAAGAACACGCGCCCGTACAAAGACAAAAGCGTAGCCAGACAAGCAATAACAATCAGGCTCGAGAAAATAATCTGCTTACGCCTCGATACAGAAACGCGCTCCATACCCAGAAAGAAATAAAATGGAAATAGAAAAACAAAAGGCAAGATCCAGCGCACCTTTATATCAACAATATTATTCCCAAGCAGTAAAACCAGGCTCATCACGAAGGAGATTAAAAAGAATCTCGTTAAAAGCTTTCTAAAAAGCGCTGCCTGCTTATCAAGGCATGCTTTCTTAGTGAACCCTTTTCTGAATACCAAAAGAAAAAATACACATAACGGCCCAAGAAACGTTGCTGCTTCACGCGCCAATGCGCCAATCCCCTGAAGGCCAAGCAGCCGCCCTCCCTGCGCCATATTTAATTTTTCTTTGTCAACGAGAACTAAGGCCTCATGGTGGCTTGCCCATACAGCGTGCGGCGCAACAAGCATTACTGCCACAAGCAAAGAGATAATAAAACGCCGATCAAATACGAGGTGACGGAATTCTCTTACGCACACAGCAGCGCCAACTAACGCTACGATAAAAATACCATAATTATATTTTGCAAGCATCCCTAAACCAATACACGCGCCCAAAAAACAATAATTGCCAAGACTCTGCTTAATAAAAAGGCGCACCAGGCAATACCAGGTCGCAGCGCAGATCGTAAGCAGCAATATCGTATGCGTCATATCCTTATGCATGATCCAGCTAAAGTTATACACCAAGAGAAGCGCAAGCGCGCTAAAGGCAGCATAGTGGTCGTTGCGTAAAAGCTTAGACGCGGCAAGATAGATAAACAGATAAAGCAAGAAAATAAAAATATTTTTAAGCAAGGCCAGAGAAAATACGGATGGTCCTAGCAGATAAAAAACGGTCATTTGAATCCATGTATACAAAGGTGGTTGTGAATTATACCCTAACTGAAACGGTTGTTGGAATTGCAAAACCATCTCTGCCTCATCCTTTTCAAGCGCCGATGAAACCATCACCCTCAATACCAGATGCAGCACCACATAGACGATCAAAAAGACTATCACACGTTTACGCATATTTTTTTACCGTACACTAAGCGCATATTCGGCAGCATTCTGGCCAGACAAGAAACACGCGTGGAATCCTGCGCCCGGGAATGTCCACGCCCCAGCGAGAAACAAACCCTTGACGCATGTTTTTTGGCTCAAGCGATTGACGCTTGACTGCAACACAGAATGAGCAAGCCCGTAGATTGCGCCCTCTGGCTCCTGCGCATAGCGCTCAAACGTTAAAGGAGTCGCAACCTCCTTTACCTCAATAGCGTTGCGCAAACCAGGAAGCCAAGCCTCTGCGCGCGCAATAAGCATATCTGCAACCTCAAGCTTCTTCTTATTATATTCATCGCCGTTCAGATTTGACCATCGCGCATACGTATCAAACGTCATAATCAACAACGTCCCTTTATGCGCGGGAGCAAGCCCGGGATCAAGCTGCGCATGGTCAACAAGGAACAGAGCGGCCCTTTGATAATCTCCTTGCAACATATAGCGCATATTACTATCCTGATCATAGGTGCCGTTAACTGAAAGATATGCTATCTTCATGCCTAATTGTTGAGCAGGACAACGCAACCCAAGATACACCTGCACTGCAGAAATGGATTTTTCTTGAGCAGCTAGTTTTTTAGTATATTTCTGCCTCACGGCTCCATTATCAATAAGTTGAGTGAGCGTGCTAAAGCAATTGGCATTGGAAATGACGCTTCGGGCAGTGATCGTTTCTCCTTGGTTCACCACAACGCCCTGCACGCGCAACGATTTTCCGGTAATAATTTTCGTTACCGTCGTATTCAATCTTACCGAACAACCCTGCTCTTTGAGGCGATCAACGACTGCTTTAACAATACTTGCGTAGCCACCTTTCAGAAAACTGGTCTGCTCATAAAGGTATCCTCTAAAAACGATAAGGAAATACAGCGCGGATAAACGGCTCGGAGGTAAACCGATAAAACGCCAGATATCGGTGAGCAATGCCTCAAGCTCACTATTGCGGGTAAACGCATTAATTACTTGCTTAATAGTAACGCAACTCATCTTAATGACGAGAGGAAAACGAAAAGGCAATAGAAGCCACGTCAGCCATTCCGGAAGCGACGATTCGGAAAACGCATCGAACTGCCGATAAAACGAATCGTAGTAAGCAAAAAGCCTATCAAGCGCTTTTGCTTCGCCGGGGAAGGTTTTCTTTAAGAATGAGATAAGGTGCTGCTTGTTGAAATCAGCAACAAAATCATGCCTTGGATACACAATACGGCAAAACTGTTGCAAAGGAATAAAGGTAAGTTTTTTTGAAACACCGAATTCATCGAATAATTTTTTTACTTCGCCTTCTGGCCCCAAACTATTAACGCAATGCAACGAAGATTCAAAGTAAAAATTATTTCTTCTAAAACTCGTGGCCAAACCGCCGGGAACTGGCTGGCTTTCCACCACAAGTACCTTTTTCTTTTCAGCTGCAAGCTTTAAGGCCGCGGAGAGCCCTGCGACCCCCGCGCCAATAATAATCACATCGTACTCTTCATTCATTGCTGCGCCTTAAAGAAATCAACTAATACTTGAATAACCTTATCCTTATCCCGGTCAATCGTAATCATATGATAGCTATCTTCAAGCATGATAAGCTCTTTACGGGAAGAGCCAATATGGCGCAAAATATATTCGGCGTTCTTAACGCTTGCCATATCGTCCTCTTTTGCATGCAGCAACACGACAGGGGTTTTAACCAAAGGCATCTCTTTAATCACCACTTTGCTAAATTGATGGTGCTGGTATAGATTGGCCATGGGAAAAAACGGGCTCCCGAATAATAACGACTTTGTGTCAAAGCCATTGGCTTTCGCATTTTTGTAGAACCGCTCGATGTCGCTGCGCAGGCCTTCATCTTTTAAACCGTAGGGTGCGCTTTCCCGAATATATATACGGTTACGCACAAACGGCAGATGCCAGGCCAGCTTCATCAGGTCTTTTCCTTTATGTAAAGCCCAGCCATCATAATCAATGGTTGAGGCCAACGCCCCAACACCTTTAGTTTTCTCAGGAAATTGGTAAGCCAAATGTATAGCCATTAACGCGCCCATAGAGATCCCCGCTACAAAAACCGCAGCGTGCCCCTGGGCGAGACGCACAAAATCCTGCGCACAGGCGCAAGCAATCTCTTCCCAGGTTACTTTTTTAAGCTCGGCGAGCGTCGCGCAATGACGAGGCAGGGCATTACACATAACGGTAAATCCTGCCTTATGCAAACCTCTTCCAACATAACGCATCTCAGAGGGAGTTCCGGTAATGCCATGGATGAGCAGCACAGCCGCGCCATTATCCCCCTTCATAAAAAAATTATATTTTTTCGATGGTATATTTTCCATAGACTTATTATTATACTCAAATATCGCTAAAAGTAAATCTCCTTATATCGCCGAAAAGATTAATAAAACGTAAGAGTTTTCGCTGAAATGCTAAGAGAGGAATTTCTTTAGGACAAGGCAAGCATTATTGCCACCGAATGCCGAAGCGTTATTCAGGGCAATATCCACCCGCTGAGAACGGGCAACATTCGGCACGCAATCGACAGGACAAGCTGGATCAGGGGTTTCAAAGTTAATCGTGGGAGGAATCACATCGTGCAAGACACTCAAACAACACGCAATAGCTTCAATCGCGGAAGCCGCGCCCATAGTATGGCCAAGCATGGATTTTATTGAGCTAACCGGGATTTGTGAAGCGCGCTCCTTAAAAACCAAATGAATTGCTTCGCTCTCAACCTTATCATTAGTAGGAGTTCCTGTGCCATGGGCATTAATATAATCAACCTCATCCTTGCTAACGCATGATGCCTCAAGGGCGGAGGCAATACCCCTAGCTACCCCCTGTGGTTCAGGCGCAGTCATATGAAAGGCATCGCAACTTAAGCCATAACCTAAAATTTCCGCGTAAATAGGAGCATTGCGCTTGCGCGCATGCTCGAGTGTTTCTAACACTACCATCCCGGAACCTTCCCCCACCATCATGCCTTTCCTATTTCGATCAAAAGGTTGGCATCGCTCTGGCGCAACGGCAAAAAGACGATTGAATCCGGTAAAGGCTATACGCGAAAAAGCGTCTGCGCCGCCAGCCAACATCATCATCGCCTCTTCGCGCTGCAAACAATCATACGCGTAACCAATCGCATAATTGCCTGCAGCACACGCCGTAGGGATTACATAAGCGTTTCCGGTAATGCCGCACAACGCGGCGACATTATTGGCGATTCGCTGCGTAGGACAGGCCTGCACAAGGCGCGGATCAAGCGCATGAATGCCCTTGCGCACCATTTGCTCATTAAGCTCCTGGACAATCTGTGTTTCGCCCATTGTCGTTCCTACAACTATGCCAACTGCGCGGGGATTGTTTGTTGCCAAATCTACCCCGGCATCAAGAAGAGCCAAACGCGCGCTCGCTGCGGCAAAATATGAAGCCTTGCCAATAATAGGCCTGTTTGCACATTTTTCAAAAAAATCCTCCGGATGAAAGTTTTTTACCTCTCCTCCGCGATGCGTTGGGAACAACGTTGTGTCAAAAGAAGAAATTGTTGTGATGCCGGAAGTCCCTTCCAACAAAGCTTTCCAAAACTGCTCTTTTCCTATCCCGATAGAGGAAACGACCCCAATGCCGGTAACCACGATCCGCTTCTTCATTGATAAGTGTTTAGTTTTGTAATGGCGCCTTTGGCTCGGATACTTTTTGATCAATAAATTCTTTTGCCAAGGCGACAGTATCTTTCAAAGTAGCTATTTGCGTCATGCGAGATTCAGGAACCGTGATCTTATACTTGCGCTCAATGGCGGTCAAAATTTCAAGCGCCATCATCGAATCTGCGCCAAGATCTTCAAAAAACCTTGCCTCGGGCAAAATATCTTCGGGTTGTTTTTCAAGAATCTCCGCAATAATCCCTCGAATCTCTTCTTCAATGTTTTGCACGATCATCCTCCTTATAAAATATACCTATGTTGTGAAACGAGCGATAACCAAAGAAGCGTTATTGCCAAAGACATCAAAGGTATTAATCATGGCCTTATCCACCGCGCAAGGCTTTGCCGTATTGGCCACTAATGCCAGATCGCATTGAGCATCCGGCTGCGCATAATTAATCGTCGGCGGAATCAACTGCGACTCAAATGCGCCTAGCGCTGCTGCTGTCTGCAATGCTCCGTCAGCGCTGAAACACTCCCCGAACATAGACTTAACTGCGCTCACGTGCGTAGTTGCACCAAAAAGCTTATTGATCGCTTGCGCCTCAAGCGCATCCTGCGTGACGCTTGCATTGGCCGAAGCGCACACATAATCGATACCATCAGCTTGCAAACCGGCATGCTGAAGGGCGCGCTCCATCGCTTGGGCAAGACCATTGTCTTCCAAAGAACTATCATGGGATGCTCGGCCATAGCCGCGCAATTCACCATAGATAGTTGCCTTACGCGCTAAAGCAGATGGTAACGCTTCCAGCAACAACACACAACTACCTTCTCCCAGCATGCTTCCGCTTCTACGTTTATCAAAAGGGCAAAACAGCGCTTGCTTATCAGCGTCAGCTTTCGCTAAACATCCTGACTTTAGGAAACCGAGTAACGTAGGCAAGCACAACTCTTCAACTCCTCCGGCCAATACCATACGCGCCCGCCCAGACACAATGGAATCCCAACCGTACTTAATGGCATCAAGAGAGGCGCACATGCCCGTTGCAAGCGTAGCATTAAAACCCTTGATCGCAAATTTAATAGACACCTCGCTTGCCGGAGAATTAAAAACCGTGTTAGGAAAAAATGCCGGATTAACAAATTGCGGGCCTTCGGTTAATGCCACTTTATCAAAATCACAAATACTCGCAAGGCTGCCGAGCGTGCAGCCAATGGAAACACCTACATCGTGCGTATTGTTTTCATCAATGCAAACCTTAGCATCATCAAGCGCTAAATAAGCAGCTGACGCAAGCAAAGTCGTGCTCCGGTCTAAGGTGCGCAAGCCCTTTTGGCCCAAAAACGTGCGGGGATCGAAATTACTGACTTCTCCCGCAACGCCAACCTCAAGGCCGGATGCGTCAAATACCGAAATTGGCTTAATGCCGTTCTTGCCAATAGCTAAGGCTTCGAAAAACGAACGCCTTCCAACGCCAATGGAAGCAACAACGCCTATACCTGTAATAACGACTCTGGTTGACATAATAAGTAAACGGCTATGCGGTTCATTGCATCAATTATAGTATCTTTAATAAAGTTTTCAATCATTAAATCAAGGATGAAGCCGGGAGGCAAAGGAGAAACAACAAGATTTAAAACAACTATTCGTCAGCAAGAACCTGCAGGCTATCGGCAGGAAGCCAACCTGTTTTGTTATCGCTGCGCTTGATCTTACGCCATCTGCCCTCCTGCTCAAGCACAAGGCAAGCGCTTCCCTCTGGCAGCTGGAAATACGTTGTCGCGGAGGCCAATGGTTCAAATTTCACATCAGCGTTGCGTTCAATAATGATCGCTCCATGACGATGGAATGCAATCTTGTCCATGACGACACTCATGCCAATTACAAGCAGCAGCAAAAGAAAAACAGCGATAAAGATTAAAAAGACGGGTAAGCGACGCTTTGTCGCGATTATGCCGACCAACATCGCCATCCAATAAGCGAATACCAGTAACAGCAACAAAGCATCAATACTCAATCCTTCAAATACCTTATGCGTGAAGCGCTTAAACAAGTTCTGCGAAAGAAACTGTTCAGGGTTATGCAAAAGGGATCGCGTATATACCAGATTCGCCTTAAGGTCACTATCATAAGGAATTAAAAAACGCGCTTTCTCATAATACACCAAAGCCTGGCCATATTGTCCCATCTTACAATAACAATTGCCGAGATTGTACAAAAGATGGCCGCTAAGCAATCCCTGATCGTAAATACTCTTATAGCGCGCCAGCGCTTCCTGAAATTTTCCCTCTTTATAAAGCTGATTGCCATCCAGAAAAACGGCCCTAGCTTCAGCAGCGCTCATAGCCTGCGCCTGGCAGTGGCTGAAGACAATAACAGACATACATACCCCGATCAGGAAAACATTTTTCTTGAACATGATTTTCATCCTACACCTTGTTTCTTTGCAAATAATCAATCACTTCCTCAAGCTGCCTTAAGGTCTTTTGCATGTCATCAACTGTTACCTGCGTTGCAGCATAGCGAGCAGAATCACAACGCAAGAAAATATCGCTTACCTGCTGCGTAATCTCTTGCGACACGCCTTTTGGCTTTAACACTTCATCAACAACGCTTGCCGTGATGCTGCGCGAAGGGATATGGAACCTATCGCCCAGATATTCTTTTAAGGTCACAAACACCCGATCAAAGAATTCCTGCGCATGGCCGTTTTCCAAAAGAAGAGCGCATGCCTTAAGACCAGCTCTGGCCTTACGCGGAGCCTGCAACTGCCGGGCGTAACGCTTATCAGTAGTAAGCCTCTTTTTATGCCGCGCGGCAAACAGAAAAACAATATACGCCACAAGCGGAATCAGCTGCGCCAAAAGGAAAAGCGCCTGAGTATAAAGATGCTGGCGCTTCTTTTGCAACGCGCCAATGGTTTCTTTGATGAAAACAATATCCCTGCCCAGTTTTTCTTCTTGCGAAAACGTACGTGTTTCATTCGATGATTCTACAATTCTGGTTTGATCCATTTTCTCCGGCTGGGTCACCGCTATCGGAAAAGGGCCTTTTGTAATAGTTTGGTATTGACTGGTTTGCGGATTAAAGAAATGAAAAACAATCTCCGGCACCTGTTTTACCTTAGCGCTTAAGGGAATAATAACTTGCTCAAAGACCTTTTGATCCTGCTCTTGTTTTACCTGGGGCTCATACCGTTTAAAATCATCCCGGGTATTAAGAGAGGGCATTGAAACGGTATTAAGATTACCATCGCCGGAAACAGTCATCCTTATAGTAATAGGATCGCCGACCTTAAGCTCGGTTGGAGAAACGCTTGCGCTTAAGTCGAAATCACCGACAGCGCCGCTAAAACTCTCTGGTTTGCCTTCTTTAGGAAGAGCGAGAATAGTGACAGGAACTTCAGGGGATTTCAATTGCAAAGGATACGCCTCAAAACGCGCAAAGAAATCATCGAATATATCCGAATCAAAAAAATCATCAAAAGACGCAGCGCGGCGCTGCTTCTGCACCATAAGATTACAAGTGATCTGCGCCGGTCCAAGTTTATATTCACCGGGTTTAAACCCAAAAACACTGGTTTCAAACTCTATCACATTATATGCAACTCCCCCGAGCATCTCTTGAAACTGATTATGCTTAAACTCTCCCAGGGAAAGACCCTCATGAGCCAACTCGGGGCTAGGAGGAATATCCCTTACCTGCAGTTTATTAATGTACAGTTTGATACTGACCGGAATTTGCTCAAAAACGTACGCAGATGTTTTCAGAGGCTGGATAATGAGAAAGATACGATCCCGCAGATCCTGCATTTGCGGACTATCATCCCCAACGCTAGCTTGCGGTTGCTGGCCTGAAGATACCGGCCCTGACACTACCTCAATACTGATTTGATTGGAAGTAAAAGTATCATTATTATAGGTAAACGAAAATGGGCCGATGGTAAAAGTGCCTACCTTTAACGCCAGCACCCGGTATTGATGTGTGATAGAACTTGAAACCTGCCCATTGACAATAGACATGGCGGTTAAAGGCCCAAGATACCGGTATTCAAAACCTTCTGACGCAGGCAAATCTAACGCCGGCATGCCTTGAACATTCTGAAAACGTAAGTTTAGCTGAAATGCCTGCCCAACAGAAACCCTGTTACTTTCAACTGAAGCCTCAAAAGCAATGTCTTTGGCTAGCGCGACACTTCTTAAGGGCATAACGCACACGCACGCCAATAAAACCATTGCAACACTATAGCAACCTTTTAATCGCATACCTTGCCCCTCACCAGTCCTTTACCACGTCATCGTCTTGCGCCTTGCGCTGATCATCGATTTTTCCTAAGGCATTTTCTTCATCACGAAAACCATTCAGCAGCATTACTGCCTCCTGCTCTGACATCTCTTGGCGATTATCAACTTGATCTTGGGCAACGCCTACTGCCGGCTCATCTGGCTTCTTTGATCCCTCGTTACTTTGTTCAGGACGATCGTTCTTGTTTTTCTCTGATGATGTTTCTTTTGACGGCTCTGGCCCAGATGTATCGCCGTTATCCCGCCGGGCATCCGGCTGGTTTTGCTTTTGCCCTTGCGATTGCTTTTGTTGAGGCTGATCTTGCTTATCCTGCCCTTGTTGCTGTTGTTGCGAATGTTCTTTATCTTGATCTTCGCCTTGTTGCTGATTTTGTTGCTCTTGCTGTTGAGGTTGGTTTGCAAGTTTTTCCTTCAACTCATCAAGTTTTTTCCGGGCAAGCTCATAATTAACCTTTGCATCCTCATCGTGGACATCCGCTTCCATTGCTTTTTTGTAATCATACACAGCTTGCTCCATCAAAGTGATAGCCTCAGGTAGCGCGGCCTGCTCTTTTTGTTGCGCAAGTTCAACATTAGTATTACCAAGATTATAATACGCCTTAGCCCTAAGCTTCTTTTGCTCTAATAACAACGCCTTTTCAAAAGCTTCTTTTGCCTTAGCAAAATCTTTCGTTTTAAACAAGGCAGTGCCAAGGTTAAAATGAACCATCGCAGAATCCGGCTCAAGCTCCTGCGCCCTTTCATACGCTTCAGCTGCTTCTTGGTAACGCTGCGCTTGATAACGCCTGTTGCCTTCGTTAATCATTGTAGCAGGATTAGCGCAAAAAGCCAACGGAGCACATAATACAACCATCATGAAAATAAGCGCCGCCCTTTTAATCATCTGGTATCTCTTAAGAAAACTTCCATCACCAACAACAAACATGCTAACGCTAAGGGAATCTGAAAACGTTCAGTAAAATGCTTTTTCATCTTGCCTTCAAATTCCTGTTTCTCGAATTTAGATAGCTTTTCTTCATAGAGCATGTCTAATCCAAAAGCCGTTGGCGTTGAGCGAATATAGCTACCGCCGGTTATCAGCGCAATTTTTTCCAGCGCCTCTTCATTAAGGCGCGACTTTACCGCATTTCCGGATTCATCCTTTAAGAATTTTTTTCCGCCGCTTTCTTCAACAAATATAAGATCGCCATCTGTTGAGCCTACGCCGATCGTAAAAATAACAATCCCTGCGTTTTTTGCCTCCTGGGCAGCAGCAAAAGGATCACCCTCATGATCTTCGCCATCCGAAATAAGAATCAACACTTTCTGTTTATTCGTTGCGCCCCGGTAACTTTGTATTGCCTCACGGATTGCTCCCGCAATAGCTGTGCCCCCGCGCGGAATCGTATCAACGCCAATATCATTGAGCGCTAATAAAAATCCTGAGTAGTCAATGGTAAGCGGGCACTCCAGAAAAGCGCTCCCGGCAAACGCAATTAAACCGATACGGTC
>JAGOIJ010000151.1 GCA_017995695.1 Candidatus Omnitrophota bacterium
CTCCTATTCCTAGCCAAAAAAATCTCATACGCCCTCCTTGCTTGTTATGCTACCTTGAGTGCTTCAGCCAAGGTAAACCTTGCCTCATACAAAGCCTTGCCAATAATTACGCCGCTTAAACCATCGCGTTCCAAAAGTTTTAACTGCATAAGGTCGTCCAACTGAGAAACGCCCCCCGAAGCGATAATCTTCATTTTTGTTTGCTTAAGGAGGGCCTTTGTGCTTTTGATGCTCGGCCCTTTAAGCGTTCCATCTTTGGTAATATCAGTATAGATAAACTCCTTAAATCCGATATCTTTTAAATGCAACGCCAGCTCATGCGCCAATCGCCTTTTAGTCGAGCTCTTCCAGCCCTTAACAAGCACTTCGTCAGCTTTCGCATCAATGCTTACGATAATCTTATGTTTAAAACGTTTAAACGCTGCGCGTAAAAAACGATCGTCTTCAATAGCCTTAGTACCTAAGACTACGCGTTTGACTCCGGCGTCCAGCAACGCAGCAATCGTTGTAACGCTGCGCACGCCGCCGCCGCATTGTACGGGAATATCTACATCATGAGCAATCTGCTGTATAATAGCAATATTCTTTGGCTCCCCGGTAAAAGCGCCGTCGAGATCAACGAGATGTAACCAGCGCGCTCCTTGACGCACCCAATGTCGTGCTGTTTTAACGGGGTCGCGCGAATACACTTTCTTGTTCAGGCGGCCCTGCACAAACCTTACCACACAGCCATCCTGAATATCTATAGCAGGAAAGATTAACATGCTACGACAAAATTCTTAAGCATGGCTAGGCCGACTGCTTGACTCTTTTCAGGGTGAAACTGGGTTCCAAACACATTACCCTGCCACACAATCGCAGAAAATTCTTCGCCATACGTGCAACGCGCTGCAATAACTTTCTTATCAACAGGAACCGGAAAATATGAATGGCAGAAATAGACATACGCATCCTGCGCAATTCCCGCAAGCAGCGGGCAGTCAGCGCTGGCTTGACGAATCGTATTCCAACCCATGTGTGGAACCTTAAGGCTGTTGTTTTCAAAACGATTGACAATGCCTTTAAGAATGCCAAGTCCCGCACACGCAGGAGCCTCTTGGCTTTGCTCAAACAAAAGCTGCATTCCCAAGCAAATTCCTAAGAATGGTTTTTTTGATTCTACGCTTTTTTGAATTACCATATCAAGTTTTTGCCGCTGCAATTCCCGCATCGCATCATTAAAAGCGCCAACCCCCGGGAGCACGATTTTATCGCAAGCATTGATCTGGTCAGGCTTATTGGTAACAACGGTCTTGGCCCCAAAAAGCTGCAGCGCCTTTTGCACGCTATGAATATTACCCATGCCATAATCGATGATCGCAATCATGCTAATCAATAACCCCTTTAGTCGAAGGCACGCCTGATCTACGTGGATCAAGCTGCGTTGCCTCATCCAAAGCCTTGCCCAAAGCCTTAAATGCCGGCTCAAGCGTTGTGTGCAAATCAGAGACCATGGGCTCAATCGTAATGCTTAAGTCCATACCCAAACGCTTGGCAAAGGCTTCAAAGAAATGTTCTGCGTCTTTTAACGCATAACCGTCTTGAGGCTGTGGCGTGGTCGCGCCCTTCTTGGGCCTTAGAACAAACGACCCCCTGCCAGAAATATCTAATGCAACAGAGGCTAAGACCTCTTCCATGGGCCAAGAAAAATTTGCGCAACGGCGAATCCCTTTCTTGGTTCCCAGGGCCTTTTTAAAAGCATCGCCCAAAACAATACCCACGTCTTCATTGGTATGGTGTATATCAACGTTAAAATCCCCGGTCGCCATAACCGTAAGGTCAAATAAACCGTGAAAAGCAAATAACTCAAGCAAATGATCCAGCATGCCGATGCCTGTTTTAATCTTGGTTTTTCCAGAACCATCAATATTCACAGTCACTGCGATCTTTGTTTCCTTCGTATCTCTTTTAACCTGCGCTTTTCTCATCAATCCCTCCAACTAAAATCTTGCCTTCACCGAATCTAAATGCCTGCACAAACCCTCGATGCCCGCGATCTTTTCTAAGGGATCCTTCACTTTTTCCAAGGCTTTTTTGGAATAGCTAATCAAATGGCTTGATTTCAAAAAATCGTTTATCGAAAGACCGGAAAAGAATCGGGCAGTGCCGTGCGTCGGAAGCACATGACTTGGGCCAGCAACATAATCTCCCACAGCAGTAGGACTATAGGGACCTAAGAATATCGCGCCGGCATGTTTTATGCCTTTAAGCAATTTCTGAGGGTTATTCACTAATATTTCTAAATGTTCAGGCGCAATTGCGTTTACAATATCAACAGCCTGATCGAGGTTCTGCGTCACCACAATCGTGCCATTATCATTAGCCAATTCCTGACGCACGCATTTGGCTAGACTTTTTGAGTTCGTGATTAAAATAGCCAATCCTTTTGCGTGTTCAGCTTGAGCCTTAAGGTCAGCAATAATAAAACGAGGGTCGCTTGAGCGATTGGCAATTATAACCAACTCCGTGGGGCCAGCGATCATGTCGATATCCACCAGGCCAAACACCTGCCTCTTTGCTTCGCTCACATAGATGTTGCCCGGGCCAACAATCTTATCAACGCACGGAATAGTTTTAGTGCCATGCGCTAAAGCGGCAATGCCCTGCGCCCCGCCAACACGGTATATCTCATCCACCTTAAGTAAATCCGCCACCACTAAAATATGAGGGTTAATAAAACCGTGTTCATCAGGCGGGCTGATTAATACAACCTGCTTAACTCCTGCGATACGCGCAGGCAAAACCGTCATATAGACCGTGGATACCAGCGGCGCTGTTCCTGCCGGGATATAGACACCCACACGATCAAGCGGCGTATACACTTCGCCAACCATCATGCCATCGGCAGAGCGCATCTTCCAGGACTTAGGCAAGGTTTTCTTATAGAAACGATTAATATTTTCAATGACAACCTTAAGACTTGAGACAAAATGCGGACTGATATTTTGGTACGCGCCGCTAATATCGATCTGGGAAACCTTAAGCTGACGGGCAGTCAGCTTAACGCCATCGAATTTCTTAGTGTACTTAATCAATGCTTCGTCACCAAAAACCCTTACATCGTCGACAATCTTTCTAACGCGCTCTTCCACGCGCCGCGGATGTATTAACCTGCGATTGTAAATCTTATCCAGCTCTTTACTGTTAAAGCGCACTATCTTCATACCCTTTTGGCAACTGCCTCCCTCAGTATATCAATCGCGCGGTTTAGGTTCTCAGGTTGCATGCCGCCGGCCTGGGCAAAATCTTTTCTGCCGCCGCCGCTACCGCCGATTGACTGCGCAGGCTCTATAATAAGCTGCGCAGCATCAAATCCTTCCTGCACTAAGTCTTCAGTTATACCCATAACCAAAAATGCCTTACCTTGCTGCGCAGAACACAACATAATGATTGCGCGTTGAGTCTTTTGCTTAATCAAATCCACATTTTTACGCAATACCTGCATATCAGCATCAGGCAACGATCTTCCAATAAAGCTAACTGTGTTAATCTTTTCTGCTTCTTGTATAAAAACATCCAAGGAAGATTTGACGGTATCAAACTTCTGCGCATGCAACTGCTTTTCAAGTTCTTTTATGCGCAGCAGTCGCTTCTCAACCTCTTGCACAAGCGTTGAGTAAGGGGCGCGCAACAATTGGGAAAGCTGAACAACGACACTTTCTTCTTGTTTAATAGCCTCATACGCAGCTAAACCGGTTACGGCCTCAATCCTGCGCACGCCCTGGGCAATTGAGCTTTCCTGAAGAATTTTAAACAGCCCGATTTGCCCGGTAGCCTTTAAATGCGTGCCGCCGCACAGTTCCGCAGAAACACCAGGAACCTGAACCACCCGCACCTTGCTGCCGTATTTTTCGCCAAAAAAAGCCAAGGCCTTGGTTTTCTTGGCCAGCGCAAGCGTTGTTTCTTTTACTGAAAGGCTCTGGTTATCTAAAATAAAGCCGTTTACCAGCGCTTCAATGCGCTTCAATTGGCCCTCATCGATATTTTTAAAATGATTAAAATCAAAACGCAATTTTTCCACAGCCAACACCAAGCCTTCTT
>JAGOIJ010000152.1 GCA_017995695.1 Candidatus Omnitrophota bacterium
GTGTCATGGTACGCACCTGTAAACACACGCCTCTTCGCTGCGGACAAGCCTTCAACGCTGGTGATTTACTTTTCTTCTTTTTTGAAATCCTTCCTAAACGAATCAATTGCGAAATCGTAGGCATACTGATTATTCCTTTTTGGCTTCTTGCACAAGCGGTTCTTTTTCGTGACTTTTCGCTTCGCTTATTTTTGAAAATGAAATATCGCGGTGCGTCCTAAAACCGGTCCCAGCAGGAATCAAATGACCGACAATGACATTCTCCTTGAGACCAAACAGATCATCGCGCTTTCCTGAAGTAGCAGCCTCGGTCAAAACGCGGGTTGTTTCCTGGAAACTTGCGGCCGATATAAAACTTTCAGTGGTAAGAGACGCTTTAGTGATACCAAGCAAAAGCGGCGTGGCCTGGGCAGCCTTTGCGCCTTTCTTGAGCACGCGGGCATTCTCTTTCTGGAAGTTCCACTTATCAACCTGCTGCGTAGCTAAGAATTCCGTATCGCCCGGATCTTCGATGCGCACCTTCTTAAGCATCTGCCTAATAATAAGCTCAATGTGCTTGTCATTAATACGCACACCTTGCAGACGATACACTTCCTGGACTTCATTAACCAAATATTCTTGCAGCACCTTATCGCCGCAGACTCTTAAAATATCCTGCAGGACGACGGGCCCATCAGTTAATTGTTGACCGGCAATGACCTTGTCTCCCTTGTACACATTAGGATGCTTTCCATGAGGAATGATATACTCACTCTGCATGCCAGTAGGAGATTTGACAATGATCACGCGCTGGCCTTTTTTAGTTTCGCCAAATTCTACAAAACCATCGATCTCGCTAATAATAGCCGGATCTTTTGGACGTCTGGCCTCAAATAATTCTGCAACACGCGGCAAACCACCGGTGATATCTCTTGTCTTAACCACGGTTCGCGGAATCTTTGCTAGGTTATCCCCTGCGTTAATCTTTTGACCATCTTTGACCAGGATGTGCGCTCCGATAGGAATCGGATAAATACCAAGCACTTCTTTGCCTTCATCAAGAATAACGATCTGGGGATGAAATTCTTGCTTATGCTCAACAACCACGCGCTCTGAAAGACGAGTTACCGGATTTAATTCTTCGCGCACGGTAATATTTTCCTTCAAATCTTCATATTTAACCACACCGGCAACTTCCGTTAATATAGGTAAGGTGTACGGATCCCAACGCACAAAGATTATTCCCTTTTGCACTTCTTCGCCGTCAGGGACAGCAATCAATGACCCTTGCGGAAGGGTATAACGCTCAAGTTCGCGACCTTGCTTGTCATTAATGCTGATCGAGCCGTTCCTGTTTAAAACAATAGAGTCCTTACCCTTCACGGCGCAACGCAGATTATGATATTTAACATTACCTTTATTTTTTGCTTTAAGATGCGATTGCTCAACGATTCTTGAGGCCGTACCACCGATGTGGAACGTTCTCATGGTTAACTGTGTACCCGGCTCTCCAATGCTCTGGGCAGCAATTACCCCGACCGCTTCGCCCATCTCAACCAATCTTCCAGAAGCAAGATTTCTACCGTAGCACTTAATGCACACCCCACGCGCTGATTCACAGGTTAAGACGCTGCGGATGCGGATTTTCTCAATGCCTAAGCGCTCAATCATCTCCGCCTTAAGTTCGGTGATCTCGCTTCCCTGCTCAACAATAACCTCATCAGTAATAATATCAACTATATTGTCTAAGGCAACCCGACCAACGATGCGGTCCTTAAGAGAAACTACCTCTTCATCGCCCTCAATTATCGCAGAAACCGTAATGCCGTTTAAAGTGCCGCAATCCTCTTCCACTACAATGACCTCTTGCGCAACATCAACAAGCCTTCGGGTTAAGTATCCAGCGTCAGCAGTTTTTAACGCAGTATCAGCAAGACCTTTACGCGCTCCGTGCGTAGAAATAAAATACTCAAGCACGGTTAGGCCTTCGCGGAAATTTGCTGTAATAGGGCTCTCAATAATCTCGCCTGATGGCTTGGCCATCAAACCGCGCATACCAGCAAGCTGGCGAACCTGCGGACGAGAGCCGCGGGCGCCCGAATCGGCCATCATAAAGATGGGATTAAACGGCTCCATGCCTTTAAATAAAAGGTCAGAAACCTTATCGGTGGCGTGCGTCCAAATATCAATAACCTTACTTTTGCGCTCGGAGTCAGTAATAATACCATTACGATATTGCTCTTCAACCTTACTAACTTCAAGCCGCGCTTCTTTCAAGACTTCTTCTTTTTCTTTCGGGATAGTCAAATCATTGATACCGATAGAAACGCCGCCATGGGTACCTGCTTCAAAACCAACCTTTTTAATATCATCTAATAATTCAATGGTGCGATTATGGCCAAAACGCTTATAACAGTCGCTTACGATCATGCCAACGGTCTTTTTATTAAGCTCTTTATTGACAAAACCAAAACCTTGGGGAAGTACCTGATTAAACATGATGCGGCCGACAGTTGTGGTGATCACTTGCTTCCCATCAATAACTTTGCCCTCATCAAAATCATACACATTCATCACGCGCAATTTAATTGCCGCGTGTAAATCAATTGCTTTGTCCTGATACGCGATGATCGCTTCGTCAGCGTTAGAAAAAACACCTTCCTGGCCCTTTGCCTGCGGTTTCTCTTTTGAAATATACGAAGCTCCCAACACAATATCCTGGGTAGGCGTAACGATAGGACGACCATCAGCAGGTGAGAAAACATTATTAATTGCCAGCATTAAGATTTTTGCTTCTAATTGTGATTCAAGCGACAGGGGCACATGCACCGCCATCTGATCACCATCAAAATCAGCATTAAACGCTGTACACACTAAGGGGTGCACCTTAATTGATTTTCCTTCGATTAAGATAGGCTGAAATGCCTGAATTCCCAAGCGGTGCAACGTAGGAGCGCGGTTCAACAAAACCGGATGATCCTTGATAACCTCATCGAGGATATCCCACACTTCAATCTTTCCTCGCTCTACCATTCTGCGCGCGCCCTTAATCGTATGCACAAATCCTTTTTCCCGTAATTTCTTAATGATAAATGGCTCAAACAACTCCAAGGCCATCTGCTTAGGCAAACCGCACTGATGCAGCTTGAGTTCAGGCCCAACCACGATAACTGAACGGCCGGAATAATCAACGCGCTTTCCTAAAAGGTTCTGACGGAAACGCCCTTGCTTTCCCTTGAGCATATCAGAAAGCGATTTTAAGGGCCGGTTATTTGCGCCCATAACTGGCCTGCCATGCCTGCCATTATCCAGCAACGCATCAACTGCTTCTTGTAACATGCGCTTTTCGTTACGAATAATGATTTCGGGAGCGCTTAACTCGATCAATTTGCTCAAACGATTATTTCTATTAATAACCCTTCGGTATAGATCATTTAAATCTGAAGTAGCAAAACGTCCGCCATCAAGCGGGACTAGCGGTCGCAAATCCGGAGGAATGACCGGCAAAACTTCCAAGATCATATAATCAGGCTTATTGCCTGACTTCTTAAAATCTTCCACGATCTTTAGCGTCTTAAGACCCTTGCGGTTGCCTAAGGCATCCTTTGACTTCTCGATATCCTTACGCAGTTTTCGGCAATAGCTATCCAGGTCAAGTTCTTTAAGCAGATCGCGCACCGCTTCCGCGCCGATCTTAGCTTTGAAATTTGAACCGTATTTTTCTAATGCTTCCTGATATTTATCTTCGCTCAGCAACTCTCGCTTCTTAAGGGGAGTATTGCCTGGATCAACCACAACATACTCCTCATAATAAATGACTTTTTCCAGATCGCGCAAGCCAATATCAAGCAAGGCTGCCATACGGCTGGGCACCGCTTTAAAAAACCAAATATGCGTAACCGGGGTCGCAAGCTCAATATGCCCCATGCGCTCGCGCCGCACTGAAGATCGATCAATAGTTACTCCGCAACGATCGCAGGTTATACCTTTAAACTTAATTCCTTTATATTTTCCGCAGTTACATTCCCAATCGCGCACCGGCCCAAAAATCTTTTCACAAGAGAGCCCGTCTTTTTCC
>JAGOIJ010000153.1 GCA_017995695.1 Candidatus Omnitrophota bacterium
GTCTGGCATACTGTTGAGTGGTTGCGCTACAACGCGTTCACCGTCATTAGTAGAGCAGGGATTAAGGAATGAGATCTCTGCGCTTGAATCGCAGCTGCAGGCTAAAGAAAACGAAATCGCAAGCCTTAAGGAAGCGCTCGATACCATGCAGGAGCGCGAGTCAGGAAACAAGGGTTTTATTTATGAAAAAGCCCAGATCCAGCCAAGCACTATGCAGATTCAAACAGCTCTTTTGAACGCAGGGTTTGATCCTGGTCAACTAGATGGGCGCATGGGCAAGAAAACGCGTGAGGCAATTCGTCAATTCCAACGCGAGCATAATTTAAATCCTGACGGTAAGGTTGGTAAGAAGACCTGGGCTGCGTTAAAGGAATTTTTGGAAAAGAAACTAAAATAGAACCATGTTGACTAAACGTATTATACCCTGCCTGGACATTAAGGAGGGTCGCGTTGTTAAGGGGGTCAGATTTCAAGGTCTGCGTGATGCGGGCGATCCGGTTGAGGTTGCCAAGGCGTATGATCAGCAGCATGCCGATGAGCTGGTGTTTTTGGATATTACGGCAAGCTTCGAGCAAAGAAAGACACTGATTTCTTTAGTTGAACAGATCGCCGAAAATATTTTCATGCCTTTTACGGTCGGTGGCGGGATCCGTGATCTTGAGGATATCCGCGATCTGTTGTACGCCGGCGCCGATAAGGTTTCGATCAATAGCGCCGCCGTCAAATATCCTGAACTGATTCATGACGCTGCGTTAAAATTTGGCAGCCAGTGTATTGTGGTTGCTATCGATGCAAAAAAACGCCAAGATTCTGCTGCCGGGAAATCGCAGTGGGATGTTTATATTAATGGAGGCAGGACTGTCGTTGAATTAGAGGCAGTGGCTTGGGCGCAGCAGGCAGCAGAGTTAGGCGCAGGCGAAATTCTTTTGACAAGCATGGATTATGATGGTACAAAAGAAGGCTACGATCTTGCGTTGACGCAGGCGGTTTCTACCGCAGTATCGATCCCTGTTATTGCCTCAGGTGGGGCAGGGACGCTCGATCATTTTCTTAAGGTTTTTCAGAATGCTCAAGCTGACGCTGCGTTAGCAGCCTCTATTTTTCATTACGGTGAATTTTCTATTGAGCAAACCAAGCAATTCTTACAAGCGCAAGGAGTGTCAGTGCGATTATGAAATTATTATCATTGCGTAATCTATCGGATCTTACTTTTGATGCTCGGGGATTGATCCCGGCGATTATCCAAGATTATAAGGATAAAACCGTTCTTATGATTGCTTATATGAATAAGGAATCGTTACGGCGGACGATAAAACTTGGCAAGACTTGTTTTTGGTCGCGTTCGCGCAAGGAGTATTGGGTTAAAGGAATGACGTCAGGGCATTTTCAGTTTGTTAAATCTATTGCGTATGATTGCGATATGGACGCGCTCTTAATACAGGTGCGTCAGGTTGGCGTTGCGTGTCATACGGGTAACAGGTCATGTTTTTATAGAAAGATTCGGATGGGTAAAGTCTAAACGTACGTTGTATTGGATAGGTATGTATTCACCGACATTTTTAGAATTTAAGGCATTAGCAAGAAAAGGAAACGTGATCCCGGTGTTTAAGGAGATTAACGCTGACTTAGACACGCCGGTTTCTGCCTTTCTTAAGATGGAGCGAGGGGACTATTCTTTTTTGCTTGAGTCTGTCGAAGGTCAGGAAAAGATTGCCCGGTATTCATTTCTCGGCAGCAACCCTTCCATGGTCATAGCTAGTAAGGGCCGTCACATGGAGATTATCAATCCTCAAGCGGGTAAACGCCAAAAGCGCCTGATGTCCACATCTATCCTTGATGAAGTAAGGGCGATCATGGGTGAATTTAAGACTGTTGGGGTTCCTGGCTTGCCGCGATTCTACGGGGGATTGGTTGGTTTTATCGGCTACGATGTGGTAAGATTCTTTGAGCGCATCCCTGATAGGAATTATGATGATCTTAATATGTTTGACGCTGTTTTAATACTTACCGACACCATGCTTATTTTCGATCACGTGAACCATACCATTAAGATTGTCGCTTTAGTCATCTTGCCTAAGGAGGGCGGTGACTTTCGAAAGCTGTATGCGCAGGCGTTGAAGAAGATTGAGGCAATCCATGTTGAGCTTGACAAGAGGCCTGCTTCAAAAAGGCGCACCATCCAAAAAAGGAAGAATTCCCTTGCGGCTGTCTCTAATATTACAAAAGCAAATTTTTTGTCTATGGTAAAGAAGGCCAAGACATATATCAAAAAAGGTGATATAATCCAGGTTGTTTTGTCGCAGCGCTTCAAGGTTCCTTTAAGCCAAGATCCTTTTGATGTATACCGGAATTTAAGAAGTCTGAATCCTTCGCCGTATATGTTCTTTCTGCGCTTAGGCGATTGTAGCATTGCCGGAGCATCTCCAGAGATGCTTGTACGCTGCGAGGACGGTCTTGTGCAAACGCGTCCGATAGCTGGCACCCGACCAAGAGGCAGGACGGTTGAGCAGGATAGCTTGCTTGAGCAAGAATTACGTAAGGACATTAAGGAAAAAGCCGAGCATCTTATGTTGGTTGATTTAGGCAGAAATGATGTTGGCCGAGTTTGTCTTGCCAAGACGGTCAACGTTACCGAGTTCATGAATGTGGAGCGATATTCCCACGTAATGCATCTTGTGAGTGAAGTAAGTGGAGTGTTAGATAAGAAAAATGATGCTTACGATGCTCTGAGGGCATGTTTTCCAGCGGGTACCGTGAGTGGGAGCCCAAAAATCAGGGCAATGGAGATTATTGATGAGTTGGAGAATGTCAGACGCGGGGTGTATGCAGGGTGCATCGGTTATTTTAGTTTTTCGCACAATATGGACACCTGTATCGCAATTAGGACAATTGTGATGAAGGATTCCTATGCCTATGTCCAGGCAGGCGCTGGTATTGTGGCAGATTCAAAGCCAGAGCGAGAGTATACAGAGACAGTGAATAAAGCAAAAGCGTTACTTGAGGCCATTACACAAAAGGGAGGTTAAACCATGGCAGTGCATGTTCGATTACGCAGGATCGGTAAAAATCCGAAAAAAAATCCGCATTTTCGCGTTAGTGTTTATGAAGAAACGCGGGGACGGGATGGCAGGTTCATTGAGGAACTTGGGTTTTATAACCCCATAAAAGGGGTTACTAAGATAAAAAGGGAGCGTTTAGAGTATTGGGTTAAACATGGCGCCCAACTTTCTAATACCGTTAAAAGTATTATGAAGAAAACTAAGGAGAGTTAGTTATGGCGACAACGCAAGCAGTCCACCCGTTAATTAATCTTTTTCCGTTAGTTGCGATTTTTGTTATTTTTTACTTTATGATTATGCGCCCGCAGCAAAAAGAGCGTCAGGAGCACCAGAAGATGCTTGCCGCTTTAGGCAAGAACGATGAAATTGTGACTACCAGCGGCATTCATGGCACTATCGTTAATGTCAAAGAAAAGACGTTGATTGTGCGCATTGATGATAATGTAAAGATTGAATTAGAAAAAAGCTCAGTTGCCTTTAAGAAGAAGGAGCAGATGTAAGGATCTGACCTATGACAAAAAAACTTTTGATTAAAAGTATTTTCATTGTTGCGTTAATCGGGGCATGCGTTTATTTTGCGTTCCCTCTTGAGAAAAGAATTAATTTAGGCCTTGATCTGCAGGGCGGCATGCACTTGGTTTTGCGTGTGGACACCGCCGGTCTTAAGCCGGAAGCAAAAGTCGATGCCGTTGATCGGGCGGTTGAGGTTATCCGTAACCGCATTGATGCCTTTGGCGTGCGAGAGCCTTCAATCCAAAGGCAGGGCGAGACTGAAATCGTGGTTCAGCTGCCAGGCATAACTGATCGGGATCGCGCAATCGCTTTGATAGGCAAGACTGCTATTCTTGAGTTTAAGCTTGTGTCGGATGATGCTAATCTTTTGAAAGAAGCGCTTGCTGGCACCGTGCCTAAGCAATCCGAATTAAAATA
>JAGOIJ010000014.1 GCA_017995695.1 Candidatus Omnitrophota bacterium
ATGCATAATTCTGCCTTTCGCGCGCTTAAGATTAATGCCCGCTATGTTCTATTCGAGAAGAGGCCTGATGAGGTTGAGCAATTCCTCAAGCAGCTTGCGAAGCGTGGCATAAAGGGCTTGAATGTCACTTTTCCCTATAAAGAAAAAGTTTTTACCTTGCTGGGAAAGCGCGTATCGCCAAGCGCGCGCGTGATTGGAGCTGTTAACACTATAACGGTCGCCAAGAATGGTTCGTTGCGCGGGTATAATACTGATTGCCTTGGGTTTGCCAAACACCTGAAACAACTAAAGGTAAAGCCAAAGAAGGTTGCGCTTATCGGTGCGGGAGGCGCTGCAAAGGCAGTATGCTTTGCCCTTGCAACTTCCGGGACGCCGGAGATTACCATTTACGATATTGATAGGTTTAAAAGCTTAAGCCTGGTTAAGCATTTTCGGCATATTTTTGTAAACACTCATTTTTTGGCTGTTGGTCAAGCTGATGATTTAGCGCTCGCAAAGAAAGATTTGCTAGTGAACGCTTCTCCTGTTGGCATGCATGAGCAGGATCCTTGTTTGGTGAGTCCCGACGCATTACATCAGGGCCTTTTTGTGTACGATCTTATTTATAATCCTACCGAGACAAAGCTGCTTACCTTAGCTCAGGCGCGCGGATTATCATGCGCTAATGGCTTAGGCATGTTGTTGCATCAAGGTGCCGAGGCATTTTCTATTTGGATGAAACCTAAAAAAGCGCCGGTTGAGGTCATGCGCAAGGCGCTTGAGGAGGCGCTCAAACAATGATCGGAACAATTCTTTCTTTTATGTTTGGTTCTATTATGGGCAGTTTCTTGAATGTGTGTATCTATCGCATGCCGTTAGGAAAATCAGTAGTTTGGCCAGGCTCTCATTGTCCTCAGTGCGAGAAGCGCATTAACTGGTATGATAATATTCCTTTTGTCAGCTATCTGCTTCTTGGGGGGGCGTGCCGTTTCTGTAAGAAGCATATTCCGATTCGCTATCTTGCGGTTGAATTATTAACGGCGCTGATGTTTGTATTGCTGTACCTTAACTTTGCGTTCAGCTACGACCTCTTTTTTTACATTGTGTTAGTTTGCTGTCTCATCGTCGCAACATTCGTTGATATCAAGCATCGCATTATCCCCGATGAGATTTCAGTCGGAGGCATGATTGTAGGTTTTATTTTAAGCACGATCAGGGGGGTGCAGCTTGATCCGTTTAGTTTTTCATATAAGCCCATGCTTACCTCTCTGTTAGGAATTCTGATTGGCGGCGGCATTATTTACGCTACGGGCGCGTTATTCGATTTGGTGTATTTTAAGTTGATGAAGCGTCCCCCGATCCAGGGAGAGACTGAGTCGATGGGAGGGGGAGATGTTAAATTGCTGGCTATGATCGGCGCGTTTTTAGGCTGGGAAAAGGCGTTGTTAACGTTTTTCCTTGCTCCTTTTTTCGGGGCGATCGTTGGCGTGCACAATCTTTTGTCAAAGAAGGACCACACAATTCCTTATGGGCCTTTTTTAGCAGTAGCGTCGCTTATCGCGTTATTTTGGGCCAATCAAATTATCGGTTTTCTGCTTTTTCGTTAATCAAGGGACACCCTATATTTTAATCGAATGGGTGTCCCCAAGCAGGGGCACCCATTGCTATGGAAAATTGGGTGTCCCTTTTACTTATGGCTATGTTACAAGGCAAAGAATATTATATTTCCAAAAGAATCGGGCGAGCGATTATTGACTACCAGATGCTTGATGATGGCGATAAGATCGCGGTTGCTGTTTCTGGTGGCAAGGACAGCCTGACCTTGTTAAAGATCTTGCATGCCCGCCGAGCGTTCGTTCCTATTAAATACGATCTGCTGGCCATTCATATTGATATGGGCTATCCACGCTCCTGCGCCAAGAGGCTTGAGCGCTACTTTAGGAAACTCGGCGTGACATATCATATCGAAAAAGTTGATGTATTAAAAAAGACGAAACCAAAGGATATCAATTGTTTTTGGTGCTCGTGGAATCGCAGAAAAGCTCTTTTTAGCGCTGCCGATCGCTTCGGTTGTACCAAGGTTGCCCTTGGCCACCATAAGGATGATATCGTGGAAACCATACTGCTTAATTTATTTTTTCAGGGTGAGATTTCGGCTATGGCTCCAAAGCAGGAGTTGTTTAAGGGTAAGATCATTTTGATCAGGCCGTTAGCGTATGTTGATGAATATATGATTAAGGCATTTGCTAAAGAAGCTGGTATCCCTCATGAAACGTGTCGCTGCCCCCAAGAGACAACCTCTAAGCGTACGCAGATGACTAAGATTATTGCATCATTAAAACGATTCTGCCCTGAAATAAAAACCAATATTTTCAAAAGTGTTAGACGGATAAAAAAAGATTATTTGCTTTAAGTAAGTGAAGGCAAGTGCTATAATTTATTCGTAACTAGTAACAAGCAATTATATAAAATTATGATTTGGATAATCGCAGTGTTATTTTTGTTTTTGGCTGTAGCATTGATAGCCCTCATGCTGAAGCTTTCTTCTCAGGTAAATGAGCGCCTGAACCAGATGACGCAGTCTGTGCAAGAAGCCAATAGCGTTATCGGGCAGAATTTAGGAAATACGGCGCAAATCTTTGGCAATGTCCAGGAATCGTTAGGCAAGCTCAAGGAAAGCAATGACCGTATTTATGAAATCAGTAAAGATATCTCCCGCTTACAGGAATTGTTGCGCGTTCCTAAATTTAGGGGGCAGATCGGAGAAACGCTTCTGGAAGGGATTTTGTCTCAAGTGCTGCCCAAGGAA
The DNA here is from genome assembly GCA_017995695.1 of Candidatus Omnitrophota bacterium. Taxonomy (GTDB): domain Bacteria; phylum Omnitrophota; class Gorgyraeia; order Gygaellales; family Profunditerraquicolaceae; genus JAGOIJ01. Next base: position 2,789 of record JAGOIJ010000014.1, read on the forward strand.
TACGTGAAGATGCAATACCGTTTTAAGACGGGTGATGCGGTTGATGCCGTTATCGTTCTGGGAGAGAGGCTTGTTCCTATTGATGCAAAATTTACGTTAGAGAATTTCCAAAAGATGCTCGATGCTCCTGATGAGCAGGAAAAAGCCGCGTGCAAAAAGAAATTCGTGCAAGATGTTAAGAATCGCATCGATGAAATAGCGGTTAAATATATTCTTCCTGATGAGCATACCTATGATTTTGCTTTTATGTATATCCCCGCGGAAAATGTGTATTATGAGGTGATCATCAAGGAAGATTTGCTTTCGTACTGTATGAGTAAAAAAATAATACCGATTTCTCCTAACACGTTTTATGCTTATCTACAGGTTATCTGTTTAGGGTTAAAAGGACTGAAGGTCCAAGAGAATGCCAAGGAGATATTGAAAAGTCTGGCCACGCTTTCTCAAGAAATGATAAGATTCAGGGAAGAGTTTGGTTTGTTGGGTACGCATCTAGCTAACGCCAGCCGCAAGTATGACGATAGCGCAAAGAAACTTGAGCGCTTCGCTGACCGATTACATACAGTCCAGGATACTAAAAAGTTAACGGATGAGCCGTGATTATTGAAGTGCGGGTCATCCCCAAAGCGAGTAGAAACTGTATTAAGCAAGAAAATAATGCTCTTAAGGCTTACCTTACCAAGCCTGCAACCGACGGATTAGCGAATGAGCAGCTGATTGACCTGCTTGCTGAATATTTCCACGTCAAAAAATATAACGTAAGAATTGTGCGCGGCGCTCACTCGCGCCGCAAGGCGGTAAGTATTGATGCATGTGCAAGCACAAAAGAGTAATGTTTGGCTGCCTCTGGGGGTTTGCCAGGACCTGGTGTGCGCCCAAAGCTCTCGTTATTATGGTAATATGTCTCTTTCGTATGGCCAGACGCAGCACTCCGTGCGTAATCGAGAGCAATTCTTACACGAGCTGGGCATAGATCATGAGCAGTTGGTATGTCTAAAACAAGTGCACGGTAGTTCGATTCAGCATGCAACAGGCGCAATGCGTGGGCGGGGAGCCTTGCATTACGATACCGCTCTTGATAGTACCGACGGTCTTATTACTAATGAGAGCTCGGTGCCCTTAGTAGTCTTAACTGCTGATTGTTTATCGGTGTTTATCTATGACCGCAAGACCCCAGCTATTGGGTTGGTGCATGCGGGATGGCGTAGCTCCCGAGAATGCATTGTTAAGAAAGCAATAGCGTTGATGCAGGAGCGTTTTGCAACTGACGTCAAAATGTTGCTTGTGGCCTTCGGCACATGTTTACAACAATGCTGTTATGAAGTGAAAACAGAGTTTCTTGATTTTTTCCCCAAACAGGTTACAAAGCGCAACCAATCGTATTTTTTTGATTTAGCAGCGGTGAATAAATTCCAATTACAAGAGGCAGGCGTCCCGGTAGAGAATATTATTGATTCTGGCAGTTGCACCGGGTGTCTATCAGAGGATTGTTTTTCTTTTCGTAAGGAAGGATCATCATGCGGCAGGATGATGTCGGTGATGATGCTACGATGATTCCACTCAAGCAAAAACAGCGCATACAAGAACAGGTACAACAAGGCAAGGTTGTATGCTTGACCGGCGCAGGCATTTCAGCTGAAAGCGGTATCCCGACATTCCGCGGCGAGGGAGGGTTGTGGGATCGCTATAATCCGCAAACGTACGCCACGCCAGACGGATTACTTTCTGTGCTGCGCACGCGTCCTCATGATCTGGCAAATTTCATCGTTGATTTTTATTCTGTATTGCTGAATGCGGTCCCCAATCCTGCGCATGCTGCCTTGGCCTGCCTTGAAAAAGATGGGTTACTGGAAGCGATTATTACGCAGAATATTGATAATCTTCATCAAGACGCAGGCAGCAAAAATGTCGTTGAGTTGCATGGCAATTCTTTCCGATTGCTGTGCATGGGTTGCCAGGAAAAGATCAAGATAGCCAAAGATCGCATGCGGGAATTTACCCAGTTTCTTTTGCGCAGTAAAGGCTCATACATGAAAGTATTAGAAACCTTAAGTAGGTATTTCCCCCGTTGCCGCTGCGGGAGCCGTTATCGTATCGATATCGTTATGTTTGGCGAGGCATTACCCGATGAAGCTTTGCATCGGGCATATCAGCAGCTTGACGCTTGCGATACCTTATTGTTAGTGGGTAGTTCTTTTACGGTGCATCCGGCGGCCTCGTTGCCAGTGTACGCGAAGAAAAAAGGAGCGTTCCTCATAGAAGTTAATAACGAATCGAGCGAGCTTTCGCATCTGTGCGACGTGCGTATACCGTATCGCGCAAGCGAGGCAATTCCTTTTCTGCTTAACGTGATAAAGGGCGCATGATGATAACGTATCGTTTAAGTTTTGTGTTGAGCGCGCCCCACGCCACTGAAAGAGAAATTAAGGCTTCTATCGCAGAGTTTACCAGTGATCTTGTGGTTATGCCAGATGCATCGGCAACCGGACCGGAAAGGCAGTATACCTTGCAGATGAATGTTGAAGATCCAACCCTTATTTTTGATACGTGTGGGCAGTTTGGTAAGATTAAATCAGTCAAAGTGGATGAGGTTAAAATCTGTTGATGTATTATTTTGATTGCTCGTTGTCGTGCTTTGCGCAAAATAGCGCATCAACGAAATAACGAATCAACGATAAACAGGGGGCAACATGGCAAAGGCACTTGTCGTATATTACTCCAGGAGCGGCAATACGAAAAAGATGGCAGCGTTGATTACCGAAGGTTTGTCAAAAGAAGGAATTGCAGCGGTCATGAAAAATTGTAGCGAGGTGACTGTTAATGAACTCTTGGATTATGACGCCTTGATTATAGGTTCGCCTACCTACTATGGCAGCATGGCTGCTGAGATCAAGAAACTTCTAGATGATTCGGTGAAATTCCATGGCAAGCTCGATGGCCGCATCGGCGGCGCCTTTGCTTCCAGCGCAAATATTGCCGGGGGCAATGAAACAACCATCTTAGATATATTGAATGCCTTGCTTATCCATGGTATGATTATTCATGGCGACTGGCAGGGTGATCATTATGGCCCCGTAGCCATTGGCGAACCTGACGCGCGTTCTTCAAGGCAGTGTGTGCGCTATGGAGAGCGTGTTGGGCAGCTGATAAAGAAAATATCCAAATAGTTAGTGTTTTTACTCAATACTCACGACTCAATACTCAATACAATGTATATAGTAGTCTTTATCACCGCATCTTCAAAGAAAGAGGCGCGCGCGATTGCCAAGACGCTCCTTAAGCAAAAGCTCGTAGCCTGCGTTAACATTATTGATCAGATCGAATCGTTATTCTGGTGGCAAGGTAAAATCGATCAAGCGCAGGAAGTCTTGTTGGTAGCAAAAACAAAGAAGGCAAAATTCTCTCAAGTGGAAAAAGCAGTGCGCGCCTGCCATAGTTACGAGGTCCCTGAGATTATCGCGCTGCCTATCGCTGTTGGTAGCCAGCCTTATGTACGGTGGATTGATGCAACTTTCAGGTAGCCCTTTAGATTATATTTTGGTGTTTGTGGGGGGAGTAGCCGTAAGTCTGACTCCTTGCGTTTTCCCGCTTATCCCGATTACCGCAGGATTTATTGGTATCCAGGCCGGCGCATCCAAATTAAGAGGACTGGGTTTAAGTTTCACCTATGTCACCGGCATTGCTGTTACCTATTCTGCCCTTGGGTTAATTGCTTCCTTAACAGGAACATTTTTCGGCAGATTCACCCAAAATCCTATTACGTATCTCGTTGTCGGCGTTATTGTGTTTTTGTTTGGTCTGGCAATGCTCGGGGTGTTTACCGTGTCTATGCCTATTGTTACCCGTCTTCCCCGGGTTAAAAAAGGTAGCTTTATTTCAGCTTTTGTGTTAGGATTGTCTTCAGGTTTGATTATCGGTCCCTGCATCACGCCGGTACTAGGAGCAATTCTGGCGTATCTGGCGACAAAGAAAAATATTCTGTACGGCACAACGCTATTGTTTACCTTTGCTTACGGCATGGGGCTTTTATTAATGGTAGTGGGGACGTTTAGCGGTATATTAGTTAATTTCCCGGCCCTTGGTAAGAAAATGGTGTACATCAAGAAGATCTGCGCGGTTATTTTAATGGCCGTAGGAGTTTATATTATTGCGTCAGCTATAAGGAGGCTGTAGGTATGAAAAAGTATCTTTGTGGTACAGTTATTTTAGTGAGCATGATGCTTTGTTTCATTGGTTGCGTGCAGGCAGAAAAAGATGAAAGCGGTAAAGAAGCCGCACAGGAAAAACAGATGCTTGAAGCCCAAACGGCGACGAAGCCTTTGGAAAAGCCCAGAAGCGCAAAGTTTGCCCCGGATTTTTCATTACAGGACACGCGGCAGGATAATGTTACGTTAAGCGAATACAAAAATAAGAATCCTGTACTGCTCTTTTTTTGGACGACCTGGTGTCCGTTTTGCCAGAAAGAAATCCGTAATCTCAACAGCCAATATGGTAGTTTAGTAAAAGATGGTTTTGAGGTTATTGCTATTAATGTCGGCGAGCGAGCAGATGTTGTGGAAAGCTTTATTAGTTCCTTTTACCTTTCTTTTAGAGTGTTGCTCGACAAGGATACGGCAGTTGCTACGCAATACGGCATTCTGGGCGTTCCCACCTATGTACTGGTTGATAAAGAAGGAAAAATCATTTTCAAGGATAATTATTTTCCTCAAGAAGAATATAAAGCCCTTATTGGAAAATAACGTTTTTTCCCATGAATAGAGCGTTGTTGGTCGATTTGTATGAGCTCACCATGGGGCAAAGCTACTTTGTCTATCACCGCCGCACCTATGCTACCTTTGATTTGTTTGTCAGGAACCTGCCGCACAATCGTTCGTACCTTGTTGTTTGTGGATTAGAGGATATTCTTACCTATATTAAGGGTCTGCGTTTCTCTGATGATGACATTGCGTATCTACGTTCTCAAAAAACATTTTCTGAAGAGTTTCTTTCTTTTTTAAAGAGGTTTCGTTTTAGCGGTGATATCTGGGCAATGCAGGAGGGCGAGGTTTGTTTTGCCCAGGAGCCGATCTTGCGCGTTACCGCGCCTATCATTGAGGCGCAGTTTATTGAAAGCTTCTTGCTGAATACGATTAATCTGCAAACCATGATTGCTTCAAAGGCAGCGCGGGTGGTTGATGCTGCTTGTGGCAGGGGAGTACTTGATTTTTCTTTGCGGCGCACCCATGGCGCAGAAGCAGGTTTACATGTTGCCCGCTCATCATATATTGCCGGCTGCCGGGGGACCTCGAATGTGCTTGCTGGCAAGCTATATGGCATACCAGTTGCCGGAACCATGGCGCACTCATTTATTATGTCATTTAAAGATGAGATGAGCGCTTTTTTGGCTTATGGTGAGACGTTTCCCAGGAAAACGATCCTTTTGGTAGATACGTATACTACCAGTAAGGGGATTGACCATGCTGTTATGCTTGGGTTGCATCTAAAAAAGAAAGGTTTCCAACTTCAGGGTATTCGCTTGGATAGCGGCGATATCGTGAAATTGTCAAAGCTGGCCAGAAAGAAGCTTGATGCGGCAGGGCTTTCCTTTGTAAAGATTTTTGCCAGTGGTAATCTCGATGAGTTTAAGATCCATGCATTGCTTAAACGTAAGGCGCAGGTGGACAGTTTTGGCGTGGGGACTAATATGGGCACTAGTATTGATGCGCCTGCGCTTGATGTCATTTACAAGATAAGTGAAGTAACTGATGGGTTTGGTAATTTTCTTCCTACGATGAAGTTAAGCGAAGGAAAGCAAACTTTTCCAGGGAGAAAACAAGTCTTTCGCCAAAGTGATAGGAGCGGCAGGTTTATCAAAGATGTCATTGGTCTTGAAACAGAGCGTATACAGGGCAGGCCGTTGTTACGTAACGTTGTCAAGCAAGGTAAGGTTATCTATCGTGTTCCTAAGCTTGATGACATTAGATCCACCGCGGCAAAAAATATTGCTTGTCTCCCAAAGCGTATGCGCGCTATTGAAAGCCAAGCAGTGTTTCCTGTAGCCGTTAGTCCAGGGTTACATAAGCTCTGCAAAGGCTTGGCTGCGCAACGCGCGCAAAGGCAGTAAACATGCAAATCGATATTAAGGCGTTGCAACGTCGTTGGCAGATAAACAATATCGACAGTCTTTATTGTGCTGATCGACAACAGGCGTGCGAGGCAATGCTGCAGGAAATCCCTGTGTCTGCCACTGTCGGAATTTCAGGTTCAGTGACGTTAGACCAATTGGGGATGGTGGCTTTGTTGGAAAAACGCGGGAATACAGTTTTCAATCAGTACAAGCCAGGCTTAAGCCGGGAAGAGAGTTTGCGCATACGCCATGATGGCGCAAACGCTGATGTTTTTCTGACCAGCGCCAATGCTCTTTCAGAAACAGGGGAGCTGGTTTTCTTCAGCGGATACGGAAATCGTACGGCAGGTATCGCGTACGCCCGCAAGGTCCTGGTTGTATGCGGTATCAATAAGATCGCTCCTGCACTTGAGGTAGCAATGCAGCGCGCGCGGGAGTTTGCCACTCCGCGTAATTGTAAACGGCTCAATTGGCCAAGCGCATGTTTGGCTGACGGCATTTGTTATGCCGACGCCTGCCACACTCCTGAATTTAAGCGCATGTGTTGTCAGGTGTTGATTATCGAGGCAGAAGTGATGCCTGATCGGTTGAAGGTTGTGTTGGTAAATGAAGATTTAGGATTTTAGCAAACGGGTCAATAGTCTATAAGGAGAAAGCTAAATGTTCGACAAGATGAAGCAATTAATGGAAATGCAAAAGTCAATGCAAGAGATGAAGCGGCAGCTTGAGGCAGCGGTATTTGAGGTTGAAAGCAGCGATCGACTGGTGAAGATTACCATGACAGGCACGCAGCAGGTTCAACAGGTGAGTATCCAAGGAGAACTTCCTACTGTGCAAAAATTGAATCTTGAAAAATCAATTAAAGATGCGTATAATAAGGCCATTAAGCGTTCGCAGGAGATAGCGGCAGAGAAAATGAAAGGCATTACTGGCTTTAATATCCCCGGTTTAACATGAGACAGTATGATGATTTAAAAGCCACGTATCTGTATTGCAACAACTGTGGTTGTTCTATGCCGGTGCGAGAGCGTTTGCTACTGGTGTTGCCAGATGGCAATCTATTTGAGTATCGGTGTTCTCGGTGCGCCAGCATTTTGGGGGATAAAAAGACTAAGGCGCGCGATAGCGAGAGAATATCTATTCGTTGATATGGAAGAAAAACGAAATTTTTATAAGACTGTTAGTGAGATTTGCGCGAAAGACACTCGTTACAAATCCGATAGTTACGAGTTTGTGATGCAGGCGTTGTATTTTACGCAGAATAAGCTTAAACGACAAGGCCATATTTCCGGGCGCGAACTTTCTATCGGCTTACGCGATTTTGCGATCGAGCTCTATGGCCCCATGGCTAAGGCTGTCTTGGCTCATTGGGGTATAACCAAAACAGAAGATTTTGGCAATATCGTTTTTAACATGATTCAGAATAAGGTGCTGTCTAAGACCGAAGAAGACTCGCTTGATGATTTTCAAAATGTTTTTGATTTTGAAGCCGCCTTTGGTAATATATTCCGCTCTACTCCCATAACCGAGATTAGCTGACGGTGATGCCAATCGCCCCAGGTCTTGCTACCGGCATAGGTAGCCTTCCGTACCACGACGCAGAGCAGGCCGTTGATTTAATAATGACCTATCTGCCGCAGATTCCTTTCTGGCCACAACTTCCCAAACGCGATATTCGCGAGGGCATGCTAACCCAGTTCAGCGAACAGCTGCCTTGTTTACAACTTACTGAAGAAGGTTTGCAGTTTGTCCCCCAGGATCAAGACCGGGCGTTGGAACATTTCTATAGCCATGTTATTGATGACGATGTTGATTATTTCAAAATTTCCCCTGACTACGCTGCAGGCGTGCCTGCGTTTATCCGCCGTTTAGAGAAAACTAATCTTGACGCTGTGCATGCCCTCAAGGGCCAGATTACCGGTCCTTTTACCTTCGGCGCTAGTATCACTAATGAAGAGAAGACTGCTTTGTTGCATGATCCGGTTATGATGCAGGCTATTATCAAGGGTCTTGTCATGAAGGCAAAGTGGCAGATTGCTCTCTTAAGAAAATTCGGGAAAAAGATTATTGTGTTTATCGACGAACCGTATCTTGGCTGTTTTGGATCTGCCTTTACGCCGCTTAATAAGGAAGAGGTGGTGCGTGGCTTAAGCGAGCTTTGCGAGGGGTTCGCATCTTTAGATGTGCTTATCGGCGCGCACTGTTGCGGCAACACTGATTGGTCGCTTTTTACTGATGTGCCAGGGATCGATATCATCAATTTTGATGCCTATGGATTTTTAGATAAGTTCACTCTCTATGCCCCGCAGATACAGCAGTTTTTGCAGCGCGGAGGCCGTATTTGTTGGGGTATTGTGCCTACTCAATTAGCAGAGAATCCTGTTTCAGCGCGCTACCTCATTGAACAATTGCATCAGGGGATCGCAATCTTGGCGAAAAAAGGAGTGGATCAGCATCTATTAAAGCAGAATCTTATGGTAAGCCCCAGTTGCGGCCTCGGGACGCTTTCAGAAGACCAGGCGGCAACGATATTGAAGGCATTGCAGGAAGTCTCCCGCCTACAGGGATAATTTTTTTAAATAAATACTTGACATGTCAACTATTGTATAGTAAACTATATTGCAGATAGAAGGAAGGCTCATATGAAAACGCTTGAACGTTTGGGTATCGATATACATAAGTCCAGGGTTGAAGAAACTGCCGTATACGCCCTGGCGAGCGTTTATTTGTTGCTTGAGAAAAAAATTGGGGTCTATTTGCGTCGATTCCAGCTCACCACCGCAAAATTTAACGCCTTGATGGTGATTAAGCATGTCGGCAGGGATATGGGGCTAAGTCAGATTGAGATCGGCAGGCGTCTTATTGTCACTGCCTCTAATATGACGCGATTGTTAGATAAGCTCGCCCGCGATGGCCTTATTGAGCGCGTTGCTCAAGCAGGAGACCGCAGGGTTAAATTGATTAAAATCACAAGCCAAGGGTCAAAAATATTAGACGCTGCCTGGCCAGGGTATTGCAAGTGTATCTACGAACAGACAAATCGTTTGGGCAGGCATGAATTGCAGCTGACAGCAAAAATGCTCGTATCGTGGCTGCACGCATTAGAAGGGAGGAAGGCTTGATGCTTAACCTCATCATAAAAAATACAAGTTTTCGCCACCTCTGGCTAGGGCAGTTGGTTTCTGCGTTAGGCGATAGGCTTACCCAGATGGGGATTCTTACCTTTATTATGGTGACCAGCGGTGACCAGGGGAACAAAATGGCTTTGCTTACGTTCTTTAGCTTGTTGCCATTCCTGCTTTTCGGCCCCTTGTTTGGGTCGCTTGCGGACCGGCGCTCGCGTAAGCATCTTATGCTGATTGCCGATATCAGCAGGGCGGTCTTAGTATTAGGTATACCATTTCTTTGGTTACATACGCACTCGGTGCTTGCTATGCTTGTTTGGTTTTTTGCTTTGGGTTCATTAACTGCTTTGTTTAGCCCAGCGAAAATGAGCATTATTACTAATATTACCGATAAAGATGTTTTGCTTGAGGCGAATTCTTTGATTGTAACCACAGGAATGGTGGCTACGCTCTTGGGTACCTTGCTTGCCGGCGCAGTCATCAAGGCCATTGGCATCCAGCCTGCTTTTTATCTTAATGCGCTTACGTATCTGATTTCAGCGTTGTTTATTGGTATGATTACGATGAAAAAGCCGCTCGTTGCTCCTACGCTTGCTCAACATGTCTACCAGGATGTGTTTAACGATATTAAGGTTGGCTTAGGATATATGGTGCGGCACCGCCTTATTGTTAGTTTAATGGTATTAAGCAGCATATTTTCTCTCATCAGCAGTTTTGGATATATCCTTATTCTTAATTACGGATCAACACAACTGAAGCAAGGTCCCCTGGGGATGGGCGCATTATTGTCCAGCGCGGGTTTTGGCATGGTTATCGGTTCAGCGATTCTCATGAAAAGAAAAGAGCATATTAATTTTCGCCGCGCGCTGTATATAGCGTATTTTATCGTCGGTATTTTTATTGCCGGGTTTGTGCTTAAACCGTCATTGTACGTTTCCTTTGGGCTTTTAGTGTGTGTGGGGATAGGCTTAGCGATGCTAACCATCACCCTGGACACTATTTTTCAACGCGTTACTCCGGATGATTTAAAGGGGAAGCTTTTTGCTGCGCGGGGAGTCGTCACTAATGTCGTCTTCCTGGCTAGTTTGTTGTTAGTGGGATTTTTGGTAAAGCACATATCAGTAACAAGCATTATCGGTTTTGTAGGAGCGATCAGTTTATTAACGGGCGCGCGCATTTTTCTGTACGAGCGGCGCTGGGGTTATCAGCTACTTTGTTTTTCGCTGCGCATTATCTTAAAGCTGTTTTTTGATTTCAAGGTTTCAGGACTCAATAATCTTCCTAAAAGCAATAAGGTTGTGCTCGCGGGTAATCATACGAGCCTAATTGACGGCGTTGCGCTGGCGTGCGCCTATCCCCGGCGGATTTATTTTCTTGCCGCTGAATCAGTGTTTAAGGCAGGGTTCTGGGGTTGGTGCGCGCGCAGACTCGGCTATATCCCTGTTAAACGCGCAGGCTTTAATAAGGAAGCAATAAAATCAGCGGTGCGGCTTTTGCATGCGGGGTACTCTGTCGGCATATTCCCTGAAGGCAAAATTAGCGCTGACGGCATGCTTGATCAGGGCAAGGAGGGGGTGGCGGTTATTGCGCGTTTGGCCCATGCCAGTATTGTGCCGTTTGCCATTGAAGGCGCTCATGAGGCCTGGCCTTTGCTGAAAAAATATCCTAAGCGTTTTCCTATAGAAGTGCGTTTTAGTCAACCAATTGATACAAAACAATATCTTGCCCAGGAAGAACTGGTCAATGAGGTTATGAAAGATATTAGCAAGACGAAGCTCTATTTGGAGCGTGAGGGGTACTTACGCGTTGAGCCACAAGAAATCGTCAAGCATCTTATAAATATTGGATGAAAAACTTCATATTTAAAACTATATCATTGTGCGCGGCAGCCCCGCTTGTTATCTCGCATATGTTGACTACGCCTGATCGTCATACCATTGCGTATACCTATTATCCTGCGGGCCATGAAAAAGTTGTTATTATCGCCCACGGATTTTATAATAGCAAGGATGCGGTAGTGTTGCAACAGTTAGCCAAACATTTTCTACCAGAGTATGATGTGTTTATGTTTGATTTCCGCGGACATGGCCAAAGCAGTGGATTGTTTACCTGGACGAGTGAGGAAGGGCAGGATTTAAACGCGGTGTTTGATTTTGTTGAGGCGCGCTATAAAAAAATAGGCATCATTGCATTTTCAATCGGCGGCAGCGTTGCAATTAATGAGCTTTCTAAGCGGCAGCGGGCTGATTCACTGGTGTGCGTTAGCGCTCCCTCGGTTATGAGTAGGATTGACTACCAGTGGTGGGCACTTGATTGGGACCAGGATTTTATATATACCATGCTTACTAAAGAGGGGCGCAAGGGTAAAGGCGTGCGGCCGGGGCCGTTCTGGCTGGCGAAAGAAAAACCCATTACGTCTGTTGAAAAACTCACTGTCCCTGTTCTATATATACACGGAGATCGAGACTGGGTAATCAGGCCTTGGCATTCGCAAGCGCTGTATAATAAAACCAAGACTATAAAGAAAATAGTTTTTATTGAAAAAGGGCTGCACGCAGAATATCTGATTCGCGGGTTCCCTGAGCAATTTTACCGGGAAGTAGATCAGTGGTTTCATAAAACCTTATAAGAGGAGGGCGCATGAAAAGTTTTCTTATTACCGCAGGGCAGCTTTTGTTTTCTCTGACGATGTACTGCTGCGCAACAATATTCTTTGGCTTAGCCTTAATTCCCGGGATTGTGTTAGTTCTTAAGGCTTGGTCTATGGGGCAAGCGATGGATGTGTTGCCCAGGCTATTTTTGTTGGGGATATCGTTAGCTGCGGGATATTTTTTGTTCGGGTTTTCTTTGATCTTGATTGCCGGATCAGTAAGAACAGTATTGCGGTTAAGGCTTAAAGAAGGCAATTACCCTATTTTTTCATGGCAAGCCTTGCAGTGGGCGTTTATAAGCTCGCTGTATCTTATGATCAATTTTACCTTTATCGACTTCATTCTCTTAACGCCTTTTGCTAATTTACTTTTGCGATTGCTTGGGGCAAAATTAGGCAAAAACGTGCAAATAAATTCAAAATACGTGTTTGACGCAACGCTCCTTGAAATAGGAGATAATACGGTTGTCGGAGGAGGAGCGATTATTATTGCGCACGTTGTCGAGCGGGGAATCTTAAAATTACGGAAGGTAACAATTGGCAAGAATGTAACTCTTGGTTCGCACTGCACGATTATGCCGGGATGCGAAATAGGCGATAACGCAATCATCGGCGCCAGCGCTGTTTTACTCAAAAATACCAAGGTCGAGCCACGGGCAGTATTCTTTGGCGTGCCTGCAGAGGCGTTAAAGCCCCACCATCATACAGAGGAGAGCGACCATGCGTAGGGCCAGTCTTAAGAATGTAACGATTATTGAGCTTATGGTGGCGATCAACCGCCGCTATTCAGAAATCCCTGCTTTGCAGATAAAGCGGGGTACTGCAATGGCTAGTCTTTCATATATCGAGTTGGGCAGGCGCACCTCGGATACCGCTTATAATCTTAAACTCCTGGGCGTTGAAAAGCAGGATCGGGTTGCGATATTATCTGAAAGCAAGCCGGAGTGGGCGATCGCTTTTTTTGGCATTGTTTCCTGCGGCGGGATAACCGTGCCGATGGATGTGAAGTTAAGCGACACCGAGATTGAATTTATACTCAATGATTCCGGGGCGAAATGTCTTTTTGTTTCTGAAAAGTTTATTGAGCGGATTCTCGCTTTGTGGCCGAAACTGAAGAGCCTCACTCATATCATTTGTCTTGATGAAGTTGCCCAGGAAGGTATTCTTTTGCTCAAAGATTTTAAGGTCCCGCCCGAGGAGATCGCCCATCGGGAGATCCAGCCGGATGATGTTGCCTTGATCGTGTATACGTCGGGGACAACGGGAACAGCCAAAGGGGTAGAACTGACTTACAAAAACTTATTGTTCGAGGTAATGTCGTTACACGAGTTGATTACCTTCAGCCCCAAGGATGAGTTTCTCTCAATATTGCCGCTTAACCATATGCTTGAGATTACCGGAGGTTTCTTGGGGCCGCTCTACGCCGGGGCGACTGTTACGTATTGCGAAAGCCTAAAACCAACCACTATGCTTTCTTTGATGCACGAGACAAAGACAACCGTGATGATCTGCGTGCCACTGGTCTTAAAGATGTTTCATAATAGTATTATTAAGAAAATGGAAGAGCTTCCCGGCTTTAAACGCTCCATAGTTTTTGCCTTGTTGCATCTAAGCCGGTATTTACTTAAATTTCATATTCGTATCGGAAAAGTATTGTTTTCTTCCGTGCACAAGCAGTTTGGCGGGCATCTGCGTTGTTTTGTATCAGGAGGCGCTCCGCTTGATCCTGTGGTTGAGCTTGATTTTAATGCCATGGGATTTCGTATCTTGCAGGGGTATGGCTTAACCGAAACCTCGCCCGTCATTACCGTCAATAACTTCGAAGAATGTAAATATGGTTCAGTAGGTAAGCCTTTGGAGGGGGCAGAGGTTAATATTATTTGTAATAATGAAAGTTTGAAACAGGAGGGTGAGATTATTACCCGCGGTCCGCATGTCATGCGTGGTTACTACAAAAATACCGAAAAAACCAATGAGGTTTTACGCGATGGCTGGTTTTATACGGGGGATATCGGATTTCTTGATCGAGACGGATTTTTATTTATTTCCGGGAGGATCAAGAATTTAATTGTTTTAGGGGCTGGGAAAAAGGTTTTCCCAGAGGAAATTGAAGAGGTGATGTCGGCAAGCCATTTCATAAAAGAGATTTGTGTTTTGGGTCGCGTTGCCCAAAAGGGGATTCGCAAAGGTTGCGAAGAGGTATATGCCGTGATTGTGCCTAATCTTGATAGCTTCGCCAAAGAGGAGCGGCACGACAAGACCGTGGTCAAAAAGAAAATAATGCTTGAGCTTATGCGTCTTGGCGAGCATCTGGCCGAGTACAAACGAATCATGGATTTTGAACTTTGGGATGATGAATTACCAAAGACCTCTACTCGTAAAATTAAAAGAAAAGTATTGCTGGAGATGATCTCCCGGAAAGAAGCCGAATCCGGCGTTAAAGAAAAGAAAGAATTTGTTGAGGCTGAGCAAGCATTGGATGATGCAACGAGCTTGGCAGTAAAACAGGTTTTACAGAATTTACTCAAAAATCCTGGAGTTTGCGTCAATGGTTCAACAAATCTCTATAATGAGCTTGGCATTGATTCATTAATGAAGGTTGAGTTGCTCGCTGCAATACACAAACAGATCGGCGTTGAAATCTCTGATCGCCTTGCCTATGAGATTAATACCTTTGGAGATCTCCTGCGGTTTATTAAGGAATATCAGGCCGGCAGAAGCGGCGATGAGATAGGGTTGCGCCGGGAAATTAATGATTTCATCCGAGCCAACATCAGATATAAGGCGGTACATAATCTTTCGTATTTTATGCTTAAAGGGTTGTTCGGGATTTATTTTAAGCAGGAAGTATTTGGCCTCGAGCGTGTACCTACATCAGGTTCTTTTATTATAGCCGCAAACCATACCAGCCTTTTAGATTTTCCTCTAGTGATTACCAGCCTTCCCTATCGTACGATGAAAAATGTTTTTGCTCCGGCAGCAGCAGATTATTTTTATGCGAAACGCTATCGCAAGGCCATGGTTGAACTTTTATTCAATACCTTCCCGTTTGAGCGCATGGGAGATTTTATGAAGGGTATTAAAGTGTGCGAGGAGTTGATCAAGAGCAACCATTCTATCATTTTGTTCCCTGAAGGAACGCGCACGCAGGATGGCTCCATGAAGACTTTTAAGCCTGGCCTCGGTTCGCTGGCTATGAATTTGCGCGTTCCGATCCTGCCGGTATATATCCATGGCGCATTCGATGCGTTGCCAAAGGGAAAGCGAATCCCCTATCCTAAAAAGATCGAGGTTCATTTTGGCGAGGCGATTATGCCGGATGCGATTACTGGTTCTGGTTTAGAAAGCAATTACGATAAATACGCGTTGCTTTCTCAACGTGCCTTTGAAGCCATCGTTGAGTTAAAAAACAGGAGGTAACTATGGGGCTCTATACGTGGAAATTCCCTTTTCGGAGATTGCTTACGCCGTTGGCAAAGGCATTACGACCGGTGCATCCAGATATTGTTAGCTATGCTGCGGTTATCGTGGCGTGCGCAACAGGTTTTTGTTTCCTGTATGCAAAGCATAATCAGTGGTTGTTGTTGGTGGCGATTGTGCTGACCTTTGCGCGTATGACCCTGAATACGCTTGATGGCATTATGGCGATCAACCGGGGGAGTTTGCGGCTTGAAGGCGAGATTGTGAACGCTTTGCCGGATCGGTATTCTGATATTTTCGTCATGCTCGGTATTGCTTTTTCCGGATACTGCAATGTGTATATAGGGGCAATTGCAGCAGTGAGCGTTCTATTAGTTAGTTATGCCGGCATGCTTGGCAAGGCCATTGGATTAAGTTGGCAGCATGACGGGCCGTTGGGGAAAGTTGAGCGCCTGATGCTGATTATGGTTATGTGCGGGTTGCAGTTTGCGGTTACCCGTTACTGGCAGGGCGAGATTTCGCTGTTCTCGCAGCAATTCTCTGTAATAACGCTCGTTATGCTATGGTTTATTATCAGCGCGCAGCTTACTGTTTTTAACCGTTTGCAAGCAACGCTTAAAGAAATAAAGGAGAAGGCGCATGTTTAACGACGTGATCGTGCTTAAGACACTTACTGTCTTAGGGGTTTTATTTGGTTCAATATTAATCCTCACCGCATATCTAGATTGGAAAAAACGAAAAGCGCAATACGTGCAAGGGCTAGGCGAGCTATGGTTGCGGTATCTTACGTTTATGGTTATTGCTCCGTCATTCTTATATTTTGCCTATATCGGGAAACCTTATTTTAATTTCCTGGTTATGCTTATGGCCGCGCTCTATTTAAAGGAGTTTTTCCATCTTACGAGCGTTTGGCAGGAAAA
>JAGOIJ010000154.1 GCA_017995695.1 Candidatus Omnitrophota bacterium
GGTAAAGGTTTAAACTCATAGCGTGTTGTACTAGCTTCAGGCCTTTTTGAGCGCATTGCCTATCGAAGGTTGTTGGTCTTTGTCGGATAAAGCATCGCCGGCCGCACTGATTAATGCTGATATTGTTCAGTTTCTTAAGCGCGCGCAGCTCGCTATAGGGTCTTTTTTTGGCGAACTGCATAATAAATACCTTCTTGCCAGCCCCGCTTGCCCTTATGGCAAGGCCAAGAGCTGCTGTTGTTTTTCCTTTTCCATCTCCCGTGTAGATGTGTATCATTGTTGTACCATCTGGAATCCCAGAATGCCCAGGGTGCACAAAAGCGCAACGATTAACCCTGCGATGATGACTCCAGCGGAAATCGCCAAGAAGGCATACCTGAATTTAATTTTAAACAGCGTGGCGGCGATAATGCCGCTCCATGCCCCTGTCATCGGTAGCGGTATAGCTACAAAGAGCGCAAGGCCGAGCGCTTCATACTTTTCAATCGTCCCTGCTTTTTTTCTAGTGCGCTCAAAAAGCCAATCAAAGAAACGCGACCAGATTTTAAATTTGCGCAGGGCGTTCGCAACCGGTTCAAAAAGAAATAGGCCGGGAATGATAGGAATAAGGTTGCCGATGACTGCCAGAACGCTTGCTTTTACCAATGGCATGCCCCATGCTAGGCCTAAAGGAATAGCGCCGCGCAGTTCAGATATGGGGAGCGCCCCGACGATCATCACTGCGTATTCTTTCGGAATGTCCTTAAGTAGGTCGAGAATGTAGTTTAGCATAGTAAGTATTGAGTCGTGAGTATTGAGTATTGATGTACTTTATGGCTGTCTCAGCAGGGGAAACTCTGCTTTTGCAGGGTGTCCCCTGCTGAATGCTGAAGCATATTCAATTAATGGAAGCCATATTTTCCCACCAACGGAACAAAAACGCAACCGCAAATTTCTTTCGTTTCCAAGAAATTATTCTTTTTTTGCGTAACCGTAAGAGTCTGGGTATGCTGTTCTCCCAGCGGGGCAATAAGGAGACCCTGTTCCCGCAGTTGGTCAGTCAAGGGTAAAGGGATACGCGGGCTGGCAGCGGTGATAATGATGCGGTCAAACGGCGCTGCCTCTTGCCAGCCTAACGTTCCGTCGCCTACCCGCAACAAAATATTTGTGTAGCCTAACGTATCCAGTGTCTGTCGAGCTTGCGCGGTTAGATTTGCGAATCGCTCAATGCTATAAACCTGTTTTGCTAATTCTGCCAATATAGCAGTTTGATAACCTGATCCGGTTCCAATCTCAAGAACAGTTTCGGTGCCGTTCATCGTAAGTAGTTCAGTCATTAAAGCAACCATGTAAGGTTGAGATATGGTTTGCCCGTTCTCAAGTGCAATGGGAAAATCTTCATAAGCGGCCGTTTGCACTTCTTCAGCAACGAACCGATGGCGCTCTACTTTACAAAACGCATCGAGGACTCGCTGATTGCTGATGCCCCTAGCTTTCAGCTGTTCTTCAACCATCTTTTTTCTTGCCGCGGCAAAATCCATAGCTCATTAAAAATAAAGTTAATAAAACGTAATGTGTCAAACAAAGGGTTTATCCCACTTTTATTGTCGTTATAAATTGTTTTAATAGGCACAGATTCTATGGTGATGCCAAGGCGCGCTGCCTTAATCAGCAGTTCAGACTCGGTTTCGTAATTGTGGGTAGTCAGTTTGATCTTGGCTAAGGCTTCTCGTTTTATTAATCGGAAGCCGCACTGTGAATCTGGAATTGTCTGGCGGATGATCTTGGAAATAAACCATGACATTGCTGCATTAGTAAGTAGGCGCATGCGCGGCATATTTTTTGGCGTTAACATGCGATTACCGATAAAAATCTGGCTTGCAGAAGTTTGTGCTTTCGTAAGGAATGAGGGTATGTCATCGGCAAGATGCTGGCCATCGCCATCCATGGTAATAACTGCGTCAAAATTGTTTTTTAAGGCGAATTCGAAACCAGTAATCAATGCTGCTCCCTTCCCTTTATTGGTACTATGATGTAAGACGATCGCGCCTGCCTGTTGGGCAATGGAGCCAGTATTGTCTGATGAGCCGTCATCAATGACAATAACCTGAACCGAGAACGAGCGCAGCCTTTCCAATACGGCAAGTATGGTATTTGCTTCGTTATACGTCGGGATAATAACGCATGTCTTCATCGTGCGATTTAGTGTTCAATCCAGAATCTTCTATACATATACCATTGGTCCGGATAAGTCCGGATATAGCGTTCAAATAAAGGTTTGTAGCGTTCAACCAGAGCGCGGATATCATCGTGCCTATTATCCGTTGGCGTAAAGGTGATGGGTTCCTCAAACAGTAGCGTGAAGGTGTCATCGACGTTACGTACCATGAACGCAGGTATGATTGCAGCGCCGGTTTTCAAGCAAAAGGCGGCGGGGCCTTCAGGTAGAATTGTTGGTTTGCCAAAAAAATTAACCTGGATTCCCTTTGCCGTAAAGTCGCGGTCCCCGACAAGGGCCACAATCTGGTTTTTCTTAAAGACGTCAAGGCATTGGCGCACTGCTTTTCCCAGAGGAATGACGGTTAGCCCTTTTCCTTGTCTTTGCGCATTGAAAAAATCATTGACTTGTTTGCTTTTGTGCGGAAGCGCAACCGCAGAAAGTGGATATCCTAAAAGCGCCACTACCACTCCCCCCAATTCCCAGTTTCCCAGATGCGCTGTTAATACGATGACGCCTTTGCCTAAATTGAGCGCCTGATTAAGCCGGTCTATGTTTTTAATTTTTATATTCTTTTGAATGAAGGCAAGATCAAGCTTTTGAAAGCGGAAGAAATCTACCAAATATTTTGCAAAATTACGATACATAGTTAACCGGATGCGGCAAATTTCTTTATTGGATAGCTGCGGAAAGATAGCTCTAAGATTGTCTTGCACAGCTAAGCGGTCCTTGCGCGCAAATAAATAATGAATATCCGATACAAACATAGCAAAAAAATATGCTGCTTTAAGAGGAAGTGTCAATGCTATCGCTTGGCCAATTCTGTATAAAACGTAATTAAACACAGCACGTTCCTAACAATAGTTTAGCGATATCGTGACTTGCGTGCGGTTTACTAATGGCAGCTGCGCATGCGCGCATGGTGTTGAGTTGCTGCGGATCACGCAGGAGTTGCTCGATCGCTTCATGAATTGTGCTGGGGTCTTCAACCCTAAGCGCAGCTTTTTTTTGGGTAAGAAATCTCGTATTATTTTCTTCTTGGCCGGGGATAGGTTGAACGATGATCATCGGCAAATGCTTGGTGAGGGCCTCTGCTGTAGTAATGCCTCCCGGTTTAGTAATAATAATGTCAGCAGCAGCCATTAACTCATTCACATTGGAGGCAAATGGCAATAGCGCAGTTTTTCGAGGAAATGTCTTAACTTTCTTTTGCAGTACGTTAAACAACTTTTTATTTGTTCCGGTAATGATAATATATTGCACGTTGCCAGAAACTAGATTAAGCGAATCAAGGATGGTCTGGATAGGCCCTAGGCCTTGTCCTCCTCCCATGATAAGGATGGTTGTGGCGTTTTCTGCTAAGCCTAATGAAGCAAGGACTGGTTCTTTGGCAACGGGGATATTAAACTTCGGATCAAAAGGAATGCCGAAGGGCTTTATTTTTTCTTGAGGAATGCCCTTTTGCACCAGGCGGTCTCCTATCTCCTGTGAGGGTACGACGTAAGCGTTGATAGTGTCATAAATCCAGTAGTCGTGGGGAACAAAATCAGTTAAAACGGCAATTAAAGGTAAATTTGATTGGTAAGTTTTTTTATAATCAGCAACCATGCCGCAGGGAAATGCTTGAGAGCAGGCAACGATATCGGGTTGAAAACGGTCGAAAAGATTCTTTAATTTGGGAGAATTAAGCATGTGGATTGCTTTTTTTAGTTTCTCGAGATTCTTCGG
>JAGOIJ010000155.1 GCA_017995695.1 Candidatus Omnitrophota bacterium
GGCTGTCGGCAATCAGGAATCACAACTGCGGCAGTGGCCTGTGCAGCTGATGTTGGTGCCTGCCTATGCGCCGTATCTTCAGAACGCAGACGTGTTGATCGCGGCTGACTGCGTGCCGTTTGCCTATGCAGATTTTCATAATGATTTACTTAAAGGCAAGGCGCTGTTGGTTGGTTGCCCCAAGCTTGATGATGTGCGCATCTATCAAGAAAAACTTACGCAGATGCTCGAACACAATACTATCAAATCGATTACCTACGCTCACATGGAGGTTCCTTGTTGTTTTGGTTTGGTGGGGGTAATCAAAGAGGCCATTGCGGCATCAGGAAAACACGTGCCATTCCACGAAGTTACGATTAGCATTCAGGGAGAAAAACTCTGATGGAGTTTAAGTGCCCGGGGCAGGACGATAGGAATATCCAAGCAGAGACCATGACATGTTCGCAGTGCGGATATACGCTTGAGATTTTTTCTGACGAGATCAAGGTTACCTGTCCCCGATGCAAAACAAGAGTCTGCAAGCAGCGGTTGCCTTCATGTGTTGACTGGTGTAAATCAGCTAAGCAGTGCGTTGGCACCGCATACTATCAAGAGTATGTGCAGGTAAAGCAATCGACCTTGAAGGATAAACTATTGGCAGCGCTAGAAGTGTACTTTGAAAATGATGTTAAACGTATTGCGCACGCAAAAAAGGTATTATCCTTTGCCGAAGAGCTCTTAACACAGGAGCACGCCGATTGGCACATTGTGATTCCGGCAAGCATTCTGCATGATGTCGGGATAAAGGCGGCAGAGGCAAAATATGGTTCTGCCGCGGGCCATCTGCAGGAGAAAGAAGGACCGGCAATTGCGCGCACGATTATGCTTGGGCTGGGAATGCAGAAGAAAGATATCGACGAAATTTGTTCGATTATTGAGCATCATCACACCCCTGGTAAGATCGATACGCTTAATTTTAAGGTATTGTACGATGCCGATTGGTTGGTTAATCTAAAAGATGAATGTGACACGAGTGATAAGCAGAAGCTTGATGCGTTGATTGAGAGGATCTTTCTTTCGGCATCAGGAAAGGCATTAGCGAAAAAGATCTATCTTTAATTTCTCAAGGAAAGTGGCTTAACGTTACCCCGGCCGAGTAAAAAAGGGGTACAGGTACAATCTTAATTTCTTAAACGTTACACAATTAAATGGGAGGGATCAATGTTTTGCGATCAATGTGAACAAGCAGCAGGTGGGGTAGGGTGCGCAGCAAAAGTAGGCACGTGCGGCAAGGATGAGGATATCCAGAGTTTGCAGGATACCTTGATTTATGGTTTAAAAGGGGTGGCCGCGTACGCGTTTCATGCCCGTCAGTTTGAGGCACGCGATGAGGCAGTGGATGCCTTCATGCACGAGGCGTTATTTCAGACGCTGACCAATGTCAATTTTGATCTTAACCATCATCTGGCAGCAGTGCTTAAATGCGGCGAGATGAACCTTAAGATTATGGAGTTGCTCGATAAGGTGCACACGGAGAATTTTGGCAATCCTGTTCCGACGGCAGTTGAGACTGGAACAAAGGCAGGGCCGGGGATCCTGGTTACCGGCCATGATCTGCTTGATTTGTATGAGTTGTTAAAACAGACCGAAGGCACCGGTATTAATGTGTATACGCACGGCGAGATGCTTCCTGCGCATGGATATCCGGAGCTAAAGAAATTTAAGCATCTGGTCGGTAATTATGGCGGGGCTTGGCAGGATCAGAAAAAAGAGTTTAACGCATTTCCCGGGGCCATTGTGGTGACCACGAATTGCGTGATGACGCCGCCAGCGAATAGTTATCTTGATCGTTTATTTACCTGTAACATGGTGGGGGTGACTCAAGCAACGCAGATTCATGGGCGCGATTTCTCCGCGGTCATTGCCAAGGCAAAATCATTGCCTGCGCTGCCTGATGCGCCGGGCAAAAAAATAATGACCGGTTTTCATCATACGGCAATCTTAGGGTTAGCGGATAAGATCGTTGGCTTGGTGAAGGCAGGTAAGATCAAGCATTTCTACTTGATCGGCGGCTGCGATGGGGCAAAGCCAGGGAGGAATTACTACACGGAATTCGCCGAATCGGTCCCTAAGGATTCGATCATCCTGACGCTTGCCTGCGGCAAGTACCGATTTAACAAGCTTGAGTTTGGCGATATTGAAGGCATCCCACGTTTGATCGACGTGGGACAGTGCAATAACGCGTATTCTGCGGTTCAGGTTGCCCTGGCGCTAGCTAAGGTATTTAACTGTGGCGTTAACGATCTTCCGTTGACGCTGGTGCTCTCATGGTTTGAGCAAAAAGCAGTTGCTATCCTATTGAGTTTGTTGTATCTTAATATTAAAGGAATATACCTTGGTCCAACCCCACCTGCGTTTGTGTCAAAAAATGTGCTTGCTGTGTTACAGCAAAACTATGATCTACGCTTAATCAGCACTCCCAAGGAAGACCTAAAACGAATCTTGCAGCAATAATAAAACAAGGAGGTGTGAGATGGGTTGTGGACATTGCGGGCCGAAGAAGAAGAAAAAAGCTAAGAAAAAGAAATAAGGTTTTCCAGGGCAGATAGCGTAACGTTCTGCTATCTGCCTGTTCCACTTAAAAGACCGACAGGAGGTTTGTTATGGAAAGACTCGCAGGATTATTTTCGCTTATCCCGTTTTCGCTTTTGCTCACCGTAAGTTTTTTTATTCTTTTTGCGTTGCGTAAGGTAGAGCTGCCAGGGCTGAAGGCTTTTGGATATGTGGTGGCGGCGTTGGTGTGGGCAGCGTCAGTAGTGGTTTTTTCGGCAGGGATTTATACCATATCGACTGGACGTTGTCCGATGATGGCCAGGATGGGCGCAATGAAAGGGAAAAAAATGCCCTGCATGCAGATGAAGCGCGGCCCTATGGATGAGGCAATGAAGGGTAAGCGTCCGGCCATGATGGAGCATGCTTCACCAGGGATGATGCCACCTCAAGATACGAGAGAGTAATTACAAAGGAAAATTTTTTCTTGGTATTGATAGTAGAGGAGGATGTATGAGCAAGTATAAGTGTACTGTATGTGGTTATATTTACGATCCGGCGATAGGTGATCCAGATCATGGAGTTGTTCCTGGGACTGCTTTTGAGAAACTCCCTGCTGACTGGGTGTGTCCGGAGTGCGGCGTTGCAAAGGATATGTTTGAGAAAATAGATTAAGGAAGGTGTAGCGATGACTAGAAACGTTACGTTTAAAGGTAATCCGTTAACTTTGGTGGGCAGGCCCCTCAAGGAGGGCCAGCGCGCCCCTGACTTTCGGGTAGTTGATACCAATTTGAAAGAAGTTACGTTAGCGGATTTTGCGGGGAAGATTAAGGTTATTACTTTTTTCCCTTCGATAGATACGCCGGTATGCGATCTTCAGGTAAAGGAGTTTAATAAGAGCGCGCTTAAGCTTTCTGCTGCATCTGGCGTTGTCGTGTTGGGGATTAGTAAGGATTTACCTTTTGCGCAGAAGCGCTTTTGCGCTGATAATGCTATTGATGCCGTGCGTACCTTGTCTGATTATCAGACATCCTCCTTTGGTTTAAACTACGGGGTATTGATTAAGGAATTAAATTTGCTCGCCCGGGGAGCGTTGATTGTCGATGTTAACGACATCATCAGATATATTCAGATTGTTAGCGAAGTAACCACGCCGCCTGATTACCAGGATGTTTTAAACCATCTCAAGCAGGTTATCGCCAGCCCCGCGCAAAAGGTTGAGGCAGAGGCGTTGCCTTCTCACTGTCAACCCTGCGAAGGCGGTATTGCAGCGCTTGGCAAGGATAAGGTTGAGCAGTTGCTTGCCCGTTTTCGCGGTTGGGAAGTGGTAGAAAATAAGAAAATTGTTAAAGAGTTCAAATTTTCGGATTACCGAGAAGCGACATAT
>JAGOIJ010000156.1 GCA_017995695.1 Candidatus Omnitrophota bacterium
AGCAGGCAACGATATCGGGTTGAAGACGGTCGAAAAGATTCTTTAATTTGGGAGAATTAAGCATGTGGATTGCTTTCTTTAGTTTCTCGAGATTCTTCGCAACCGTAGGATTGTCATATAGAAAATCCCAGACCTGAGGAGTATTTTTGATAACGCCAAGATACAGCCGGTTAATGATCTTTTCAGAAATGGGGTTAGTGTAGTTAAAGGCGTTGAGGTTAAGGATTTCAACGCCGGGCTCTTCTTGGCGCAAGGCTTTCTCAATAGCCAGCGTTGCGCTATGATGGCCTGAGATTTCAGTGATATACATGAGGATGATACGCTTAGCAGCCATCGTGATTAAACGGTTCCTTCTCGGAAGAGATTAAGGAATGTTGCTACAACACGGGGATTAAGTTGGGTACCGCTGATGTTTTTCATTTCTGTCGCCGCTTCCTCTTTAGTGAGGGCTCTCCTGTAGGGCCGATCAGTGGTCATAGCGTCAAAGGTATCGGCTACGGCAATAATGGCAGCCATGAGCGGAATCTCGTTTGCTTTAAGTCCTTCTGGATAGCCAGTCCCGTCAAAGCGCTCATGGTGGTATTTTATGCCAGCCAGGGCTTCCTCTAATTCATTGATCGGCTGCAAAATAGTAATGCCAATCATGGGGTGCTCTTTGATCTGGTTACGCTCGTTATCGGTTAAGGTTGATTCTTTATTAAGGATTGCTTCGGGAATGCCGATTTTGCCGATATCGTGCAATAACGCTGCAATCTGCAGATTTTCAAGAAATTTATCAGGAAACGCGCGCGGGTTCTCTTTAATCATCTGACGAGCAATAGCAAGACTTAAATCTCTGACGCGGGCAGTGTGCCCTTGCGTGTAATGATCTTTGGCGTCAATTGCCGCGGAAAGGGCAACGGTGGTATGGATAAAAAGGCGGTGTTTCTTGTCTAATTCAGACTCAAGGTCAGAAAAAAGACGCGCGTTACGGATAGCCATAGCAACATCAGAGGCAATAGCGACAAAAAAATGTAATTCTTCAGAAGTAAACTTTTTATGATTCTTTTTTTCCCCCAACAAGAGAATGCCTAATAGTTCATTGCGGAAAAAGGTCGAAATGCTGGCAATGGCGCCAAAGCTTTCCATTTGCCGAATCGCCCCTTTAATAATTAATTTTTCAGCAGGGGTACTATTTTTTCTGCGCAAAAAATTATAAGCATCTGATCGCACAAGGTATCCTTCGCGGCGGAATCGTTTATCAAGGTGATCATTAAAAAAACGTATTAAAGGGCTGTCTGTGTCCATGCGCGCAAAGCCAGCAGGAATTTTTAAGCCAACGGCCCCGCGCGAGACAGTTAAGATATACGTATTTTTATCTTTTTGATGCAGGAGGATGCCGGCGTGGGTGACGTTCACTTTTTGCACAATCATGCGCACAATCATTTTTATCAATATGTGATGATCGTGCACGAGGATCATGCTTTTTGCTGCTGATTCAAGTTCTTGTTTGTAATTGATCGCCATGCGTTAGGATTTGACTTTTTCTTCTTGTAGTATGCGTAACACAACGCGTTCGAGTTCTTCGAGGATAAGCGGTTTATGAATGTAGTCAGAGGCGCCTAGTTCCTGGCATTGAACGCATCCTTCTTCTTCTGGTTTCCTGCCGGTCACCATTACGACTTTGATATCCTGATCAAGGTTCTTTATGCGTCGTAACGTTTCAATGCCGTCAATGCCGGACATTTTTATGTCCAATAGCACAAGGTAAGGCTTGTCGGTAGCTATCATGGAAAGGGCTTCTTCGCCGCTTGCCGCTGTTGCAACGTCTATCTTTCTCTTGCGAAAAAAATTTGCAGCAAATTCACGAACATCTAATTCATCGTCAACAATCAGTAATTGCGCCATGCGAACGCCTTTCGTTTAAAAATTAAAAGTGTTATTCATAGCTTAAGTCAATTTTAAAGGACTCTTCTTCTTTATTGAGATCGCGCGGTAACGGCGCAAAAGGCGAAGCTTTTTTTACGCAGTCAATCGACATAGCGTTTAATGCCTGATCGGTCGAAGAAAGAACCGTTGGTTCATGTTTAAGTTCCCCTTGGGAATTAAGCGTAAAAGCGACCTCAACGCGTCCCTTTGGCCTGGCGATTAATTTGTCCATCGAAAGGGTCGCCATGTTGATTTTCTGAAATACCGAACGTTTATATGAGTCAAACGAGCCTGAAGTGCGAATGATAGAGTCTGTTTGTCGTGCGAGGGCTGTATCGCGAATATTCAGGATATCTTTATCGTTAGTCAGACTGCTATAGGTGACTGCTTCGGCCCCTGAAACAATATGCGGAGTAATAAAAATTACTAATTCAGTTTTTCGTTTTTCTTTTTTCTGGCTTTGGAACGCTAGCTTAATAATAGGGATATCGCCCAAGATAGGGATTTTTTTAATTTCTGAATCTTGTTGGTCTTTTTTGAGCCCGGCGATCATGATGGTTGTTCCATCTTTAACCATGATTGTAGTTTCAGCTTCCGAGGTAGTAACGATGGGAATCTGCGTGCTTTGATTTTGCGAGGTAATGCTTGTCCTGGTTGATGAGCTGATTTCCGGTTTAATCTTCATGGTTATGAACTTTTGTTCATTGATCGTTGGTGTTACGTAAAGCTTAATGCCGACGTCCACAAAATTAACATTTTGTGAAGTTACGGAGGGGCTTCCTGATGATACTGAAGTTGTGGAAGTGATGTAGGCGTCTTTTGTTCCTACGAGTATTTTTGCTTCCTGGTTATTGATTGCCATAATGCGCGGACTTGAAAGGATCTTTGTTTCACCGATAACTCTAAGTGCGTCAACCAGCGATTTATAATATCCTACTTGTCCGGGGATCCAGTTGGCGTCGCGGGCAGCTAAGCCAAAGTACAGAATGTCTGGAATAGTGCTTGCGCTTGTTAATGATGGCGCGGGTAATGAGGTGAGCAATCGAGCATTGCTTTTGATCCAGTAATCCCAGTCAACGCCCATAGTAAATTCGTCCTTATTGGGCGCAATCTCAACAATCTGTGCGTCGATAAGCACCTGGCCGGGCTTGGCATCAAACGCGGTAATAATGTCGCTGATTTCTTTGATCCTGTTAGGAAAGTCGGTAACGGCAATTTTATTTGTGCGCTCGTCACTGCGTACAGAGCCTACGCCTTTGGTCACCGCTTCTTGCAATTTTGGTTGCAGTTTTTCCGCGACTGCGTAATTGAGGGTAAACATCTTGGTTTCAACCGGCAGATCGGTATTCTTGATAAAATTCTCCATCTCTGTTATTTTATCTGGCGTATCAATTAAAGCAAGGGTGTTTGAGCTTTCATCGACCACGATGCGGCCCAAGTTTGTTTTAATCTGGTTGAGCGCCCGAGATAGATCAGCAGCTTTTGCATATTGCAACTGAATAATCTTGGCCTGTTTCTTGTCTTTGAAGCGCTCTCCATACTGTAATTCGTAATCACGTTGGGTCATTACGTTAATAATATCCCCTTTTTGATCATAGGCAAGGTCATTAGCAAGGAGCGTAATCTCAAAGGCATCCCAGGAATCGACATCTTTCAGGAAGAGTGTGACGCGTCCAGTGACATTCTTACCCACGACCAAATTCAACCCTGCCCTGGTGGCCAGCATTTTGAGGATATCAACGATATCCATTCCTTTGATATCCAAGGAAATCTTATTCCTTCCTACGCTACTTTGCACCGTAGGCGAAGGCGGTTCGTTTTCAGAAAAAACAACATGAGGCATGCACGAGGCGAAAAACGCAATGATAACGAAAAGCGCGACCCGTTTTTTGGCGACTAAGTTTTTTATGACCATGCTGTCTCCCGTTCTCTTATACACATCTCGGACCCCACGAGACCGTACTAGATCTCGTATGCCGCTTCCTGCTTGAAA